>WAOD01000085.1 GCA_015521465.1 DHVE2 group archaeon | reverse complement strand
CTTCTGGACGTCATAAAAAATTTCGTTTTCATCCTCAATTACCGCGGACAAACTGTGAAGCTCATGCCCCGGTTCATGCAGTACAGGGCCAGCAACGGAATTTACGAAGCAGCCATCGAGGGCAAGCGCGGGGGCGTGGTCTGGCACTGGCAGGGGAGCGGTAAGACCTTCACCATGATCTTCGCCGCTTACAAGCTCTACACTGACCCGCGATTTCAAAAACCAACTGTGTTCTTCGTCATGGATCGATTGGAGCTGGAGAGTCAATTTTTAGAGTTTTTGGAAGGGTTCGATTTCGGGGGTAAAATCACGGTTGAAGATGTGCGCAGCATCGAAGCTTTAGAGCGCATTCTGAAGTTTGACGGGGGCAGGGGCAAGCGCGGGTTCTTCGTTCTTCTGGTGCACAAGTTCAAGGAGAAGGGCGGCATAGATTTGGACGAGTTGGAGAAGATGCAAATAGTGGAGAGGGAGAACATATTCGTGTTCGTTGACGAAGCACACAGGACCCAGTACGGAATACTGGCCGCGAGGATGCGAAGAGCTTTAAAAAACGCGAAGTTCTTCGCCTTCACGGGAACTCCACTTCTCAAGAGCGATAACAGAAACACGTTCCGGGAATTCGGAGATATTTTGGATAGATATTTCATCGAGCAGAGCGTTAAGGACGGCTACACGGTGCCCATTGTGTACACCTTCGCCAAGGAGCAGGGCATACATCTAAATATGGAAGAGTTGAAAAAAGCGGTTGAAGAGCTCACCGAGAAGGAGGAGGAAGAGGTCAAGAAGAGATTGCGTCCCACGCGGGAGTTCATGAAGAATGAGAGCAGGATGCGCAAAATCGCAAAGAGCGTCGTTGATGATCTGGTGAACAACAGGAGATACAAGGGCATGTTGGTTGCGGTGGATCGCGGTGCGTGCGCTTTGTATAGGAAATACATAATGGAGTACGTAAAGAGAAATTACCCGCATATATACGAAAAATACGGCGAGGGCTTCGCTGAGATCGTGATGACCTATAACCCGGGCAAAGAGAAGGAGAAAATTGTGGAAGATTATCGCAAAGATGTGGAAAAAAGGTACGGGGCTAACTGGGGAGACGTGAACAAAAAGCTCCGGGAAGATTTCAAAGACGAGCAAAAGAACCCGCGGTTAATCATAGTTACCGATATGCTCCTCACGGGCTACGACGTGCCAGTGCTCGAGGTTATGTATTTGGACAAAATCATGAACGGTCACAATCTACTTCAGGCTATAGCGCGGACCAACAGGCCTTACAGGGATAAGGGGTTCGGCGTAGTCGTGGACTATGTGGGCATATTCCGCATATTCAAAGACACGCTGAGAAGGTACTACGCGGTGAGCGATGAAGACGTGGAACACGCCGCTCTCTCCGTGGAGCTGCTTCGCGAGATGTTAGTTAAAAATTTAGACTCGTTTTGCGAAGAGTTCCCGTATATATGCGAAAACTCGGAGTCATTGAATAATGGGGATCGCCAGAGCTTATACGATGCGCTGTATCGCGTTTATCAAGATGGAAAGGAGAACAAATACGAAAAGAGATACAGAGAAATAAGAAAGATATGGAACGCGCTGGGGGGAGATGCAATAAAAGCGAGAAAAAGGGAGCTGCAATTGTTCCGTGCAATCTCGGCGGTGTACATACTCCACAGGCGCGAGCGCCGCGAGCCCGTGCCCGGCGATGTAATAAAAGCCATCGAAGACATAAGCGAGAAGATAAGGACTTCAAGCTCAGTGAGGATGGTTAGAAAGCGGGGAGAGATAATAATCGGCGAGTCTTTTTTGCGCGAGGTGGAGCGGTCATCCGTGAATGTGGAAAAGATAGTGGACATGACTGCAATTCTCAGCATGTTCGTTGCCACCGTGCGCGGCGATGCTGTTAAGCAGAGCATTTACGGGGATATAGTGGATTACATAGAATCGGCCATAGAACGCTGGAAAGAGCGAAAATCCACGTTTGAGGAAATTTACCGTGAAGAGAAGAAGGCGATAGAGAAGATAATCAGAGAGCAGGAGAAAATAGCAAAGCTCAACATCTCTCCGGCGGAGTACGCCATAATAAAATCGGTCTCCGAAGCTCTGAAAGACAAGGATGTGGCTCCGGTGCTCCACGAGCTGTTAGAGGGGATAAAGGATGATGGCTTATTATTCAGGGGCTGGAACATGAAGATGGACGTGGTTAAGAAAATAAGGGAGAGGGTAAGAAAGCGCATTCTGAGGTACATGGTATCCAAGGAAAAATACGATGGTGCTCTCTTAGACAAGATTGTTGATGACATAATGAAGATGCTTCCGTATCTGGAGGTACGGGCATGAAAGTTATACGGAGAGCGGTGAAAAACCACCGCATCGAGTTAGCGGATGGGGAAATCATCGTTATCGCTCCGCGTGGCGTGGACGTGGATAAATTAATTGTGGGGAAAAAAGAATGGATCGAACGGAATCTAAAGAAAATAAACGAAGCGCAGGAAAAAGCGAGAAGAGAAATAAAAAAGAACGGGGTGCGAATTTTAGACAAATACTACAAAATAAAAAGGGACTGCAATAACTCCGGTTTCTCCGGCTCTTATGTGCATGTGTGCAAGAAAAACAGCAATTCGCTAAGAAAAGAGCTAAGAGAAATGCTCCGGGAAGATATGACCAAAAGGGTATTGCATTTCGCATCGAAATTGAACGTTAAATACAAGAAAATTTTCATCAGAGAGCAAAAAACGAAATGGGGCACGTGCTCATCAAAAAAGAACATAAGTTTCAATCTAAGCCTGATTTTTCTGCCCGAATGGTATCGCGATTACGTGGCAGCCCACGAAGTTGTGCATCTCCTGCACATGAATCATGGCCGTGAGTTCAAAGCCACGCTGAAAAAATTGAAAGTTAGAATTCCAAATCGTGAGGAGCAGCTATATGCGTGGTACTACGCTCGGGAATCTAAGGAGAGGTTAAAACTCTGAACCCCGTGCTTCTCGCATGTGCTCTTTATTTTCTCCAAAATCTCCCTCTTTCTCTCCTCTGGGATGAAGCTCGCTAATATGGAATTGGAAGCGAGGGTGCATATTTCTTCTGGGGTGAGATTTAAAGCCCTTTGAATCGCAGTATAATTTTCATTCACGTATCCACCGAAATATGCGGGGTCGTCGGAGTTTATTGTGGCTATGATTCCGTGCTTCAAGAATTCTCTAACAGGATAATTTTTCAGATTCGAGATTACGTTCAGCTTTTTGTTGGAAAGCGGGCACATGGTCAGCGGTATTCTTTCCTTTGCCAAAAAATTCATTAGATTCGGGTCTTCAATCGCCTTTACCCCGTGATCTATGCGTTCAACTTTGAGAATTTCTATGGCTTCCCAAATATATGAAGGGGGACCCTCTTCACCCGCGTGGGCAACTCGTAGTAATCCCATATCCTTTGCAATCTCGAAAGCCTTTGAGAATTTCGACGGAGGATTGCCCACCTCGGCGGAATCTAAACCAACTGCTTTAATCTCATGGATATACGAGGTTGCTTCATCCAAAACTCTTATTGCATTCTCCTCCGGCAAATCCCGAAGAAAAGAGAGTATGAGGTTTGAAGAGATTCCCAAATTTCTACGCGCGTCTTTCATCGCTCTGATTATTCCCTCCGTGAAGGTTTCGAATTTTACTCCTCTTCTGATATGCGCTTGGGGGTCATAAGATATCTCGGCATGCACAATATTATTGTCCGTAGCGCACTGCAAGTAGTCGTAAGTTAACCGGTAAAAATCCTCTTCATCTACAAGTGTTTTAGTTCCCGCATAATATAAATCAAGAAAACTCTGCAGGTTTTTGAAATTATATGCTCTCCTTATTTCCTCCACGGTACTGTATTTAATGGCAACATTATTTTTCCTGGCAAGCTCTAACATCAGCTCTGGCTCCAGGGTACCTTCCACGTGAAGGTGAAGCTCGGCTTTTGGCAGCTTAGAAATAAGAGCATGAGTATCAATTTCCATGCACCAAATACATGTAAGCGAATATAAGTAGTTTGCCTAACTACGGTTACTGGCTCAACATTGCTTTAATTTAGACATTGTAATTTCCCAAACTATGAGATGCAGTCTCTCACAAAACACATATATATTAAATCGCATTTGTGTATATAATGAGGGAAAGAAGGCGTGGCAGGCGTAAATTTGCAAGGTGGATTTCGTACATACCACCGGTATCATCATACTCACCAGTTGGTGCCCCTTACAAAAAGACTGTGATTATAACGTACTCCGAGCTGGAAGCAATGCGTTTGGTAGACGTGCTTGGCATGACCCAGGAAGAAGCTGCAGTGGAGATGGGTGTATCAAGAAAAACTCTGTGGTTTGAGCTGAAAAACGCAAGGAGAAAGGTGGCAGAGGCAATACTTAATGGATGGCACATAGAGATAAGAGGCGAAAACTACTTTTACAGGGGCGATGAAAATGAGTGAGAAAGAGGAGGATTATATAAAGGTCATCTACAAAATATCCTCTTCACGAGGCTATGCAAGAAGCGTGGAAATATCGGAGGCGTTAGGGGTTAAGCCAGCAAGCGTGACCGACATGCTAAAGAAATTGCAGGACAAGGGATTAATACATTACGAAAAATACAGGGGTATTTCAATAACTGAAAAAGGTAAAAAAATTGCCAAAAAGCTTGTTCACAGGAGTGAAGTAATAGAAGAATTCTTTACAGTATTCGGTGTAGAAGGGAAAAACGCAGAGCAAATTGCAAATAAGATTGAGCATTACATAGACGATGACAGTTTTGAGCGAATTGAGAAGTTTGTGGAATTCATCAGGAGCTTTGGTGAGAATCCAAGATGGATGGAGCATTTCAAGAGATACATAGAGACGGGCAAGCTTCCCGATTGCGAGAGAGCTAATCAAAATTCTAATGATAAGCCAGCATAACCATCCTTTGCCCGCTCACCCAGCTTTATCTTAAAATAATCTTGAGCCATGCTACCTGTACAGTGTATCCCGTAGAGTTCCTGTACATCAAGATTTTTGAACACATTCACGATCTTCTCAAGGCGCTGCATGGATGTGTTAAGTAAATGGAAACCCCCTATGACAATATCAATATGTCCCGCAAGCTCATATGCTCTTTTTACCATATTTTCAATTCCTGGATGCGAGCAACCGACTACGAGAGCGGTTTTGGCATCTCCAAAAACGACAAGCCCCTGCTCCCTTATGGAATTGCCCATGATACCGGTGGTCAATCCCATATTATCTATTTTAGTGGAATGCTCGCATATATTTCCTTTCACATACTCTATTTTTTCAGGAACGCATAAACTCTTCGCATAAACGTTAGCGTATTTAATTCCCCCAATATGGTCCCAGTGATTATGAGAAATTATCAGATGATCCAACTCACCTTTCATGTTCAATTTCTCAATATTGTATTTCAAAACTCCAGAATCCGGACCAGTGTCGAACATTATTCTTTTATCCCCTTCCACCAAGATGCTCAGACCCCAAGCGCTTCGTAACCCTCTTTTGGCCAGATTATTCACAACTACAGTAAGTTTTACCATAGTGCTCAAATGTATTTCCCACTATTAAAATTTAGTTGCGAGCAACGAGAAAAAATTTTAAATACATAATGATAATAACCGGCATGTTCCCGGCTTAGCTCAGTCTGGCTAGAGCGGCGGACTGTAGTTGGGATAATGCCTTGGGGAAGGCATCAACGCCGCTCAGCAGAGATCCGCAGGTCCCCGGTTCGAATCCGGGAGCCGGGACTTGTATTCTAACGTATATCGTGGTTTTGAAATGAATACCTCTGGAGCAAGCCCATATTGAGCATAAAGTTTTATAATTGTAAGATATAATCCTCGCAGAGAGGTGATGAAAAGATGCAACCAGCGCAGATGGCGTATGATAGGGCAATAACAGTATTTAGTCCAGATGGAAGGTTATTTCAGGTAGAATATGCTCGTGCTGCTGTCAAAAGAGGTTCCACCACAGTAGGTATAAAGTTCAAGGATGGTGTTGTTTTGATAGCAGACAAGAGAATTAAAAGCAAGCTAATTGAAGAGGATATGATGGAAAAAATTTACACAATTGATGAGCACATAGGCTGCGCCACATCGGGTCTGGTGGCCGATGCTCGTGTTCTGGTAGATTACGCTCGTATTATTTCCCAGATTGAAAAGGTCACTTACGGGGAACCTATTACAGTTGAGCAGTTAGTCAAGAGAATTAGCGATTATCAGCAGCAGTACACTCAGTACGGAGGCGTGAGACCCTTCGGTGCCGCTCTCCTGATTGCAGGAGTGGATGAAAAAGGAGCATTTCTGATGGAAACTGAACCAAGTGGGGCCATTATGGCATACAAAGCAGGCTGCATAGGCTCTGGAAGGGAAACAGTCATGGACATACTGGAAAAAGAGTACAGGGAGAATATGAGTAGGCAGGATGCCATTGAGCTTGGAATGAAGGCCATTGAGGCAGTATCGGAAGATCCTTTGGACCGGATGACCATAGAAATTGGTGTGGTTACCAAAAAGGATGGATTTAAAAAGCTCTCCAAGAAAGAAATTGAAAAACACGTAAAAAAATACATGAAAAAGAAAGAGGAAATTAATAAGGGTGAATCGTCCGATGGTACGTCTTGAAGATGCGGTAGTGGCAAGATACGAGTACAAGGGTCACCGTTTCGAAATTTTGGTGGACCCTGATGTTATAGACAATATAAAGAGTGGAAAAATAGAGAGTGTAGTAGATTACATGGTAATTGATGCCATCTTCAAAGATGCAAGAAAGGGAGACCACGCAGG
Source organism: DHVE2 group archaeon (assembly GCA_015521465.1). GTDB lineage: Archaea > Thermoplasmatota > Thermoplasmata > Thermoplasmatales > Aciduliprofundaceae > JAADDK01. Next base: position 6,097 of record WAOD01000085.1, on the reverse strand, counting down.
AGAGGAGACAATCAAAGAGGTTTTTGGCACCACAGATGTAAATGAAATTGCCAAGATGATAATCAAAAAGGGACAGGTGCAGCTAACAACAGAGCAACGTCGCAAGATGCTTGAAGAGAAAAAGAAGAGAATCATCATGGAAATTGCGAGGAATGCAATTAATCCCCAGACAGGTGCACCGCATCCTCCAAAGAGAATTGAACTTGCAATGGAAGAAGCAAAGGTTCATATTGACCCGCTGAAATCTGTGGAAGAGCAGGTTCCCATGGTGCTAAAGGCGCTCAGACCAATAATTCCAATAAGATTTGAAAAGGTAAAAATTGCCGTTAAGCTCAGTGGAGAGATGTATGGGAAGGCATATGGAGAGATTACAAAGATGGGGACTCTGCTGCAAGAAGAGTGGCAAAAGGACGGTTCTTGGATAGGTGTCGTGGAAATTCCTGCGGGGATGCAGGGTGAGTTTTTGGATGCACTTAATAAACGTACTCATGGTGAGGTTCAAACAAAAATACTAAGGAGGTAATGTTGTATGGATGAAAAAAAAGTGCGTGATATCGTTGTACCAGGAGAAGAGATTGTAGCGGAAGGAAAGCCAGGAAGGGGTGTTTTTTACGAAGGAGAAAAAATGTATTCCATGTATCTGGGCATAGTGGACGTTAGGTCTGGGTATGTTAATGTAATACCCCTCTCTGGCTGTTATATTCCCAAAAAAGGAGATAAAGTTATTGGAAAGGTTATAGACCTTGCTCCGATGAACTGGGTAGTTGACATAAATGCCCCGTACTACGCGCCTTTGCATGTAAATGATGTACCCTGGCGCGTGGGGTTTGGAGACACGGGAAGGTTTCTGGAAATAGGCGATGTGATTCTTGCAAAAGTGAGCAATGTAAACGAGATGGGGCAAGTATGGATTACACTTAAAGAGCAGGGTTTGAGAAAGCTTGAAGGAGGACATTTGATACATATTTCCCCGTCCAAAGTTCCGAGGGTAATAGGCAAAGGTGGTTCCATGATTCAACTTCTGAAAGATAGCACTAACTGCCGTATATACGTGGGGCAGAACGGAACTATATGGATATCAGGAGAGCCAGATGGAATTGTAAAGGTTATTAAAGCAATACGAATGATAGAGAGAGAAGCTCACACCTACGGGCTCACCGACCGTGTTAAAGAATTTTTAGAGAGAGGTGATGAATGATGGGAATGAAATCAGATATCAGGCTCATAGATGATAATGGATTACGCATAGATGGAAGGCTTCCCAATCAGCTACGCCCCATAAAAATGGAAGTGGGTGTGGTAAAAAGGGCAGATGGCTCCGCATATATAGAGTGGGGTGGTAACAAAATAATAGCGGCAGTGTATGGCCCTCGAGAGGCGTATCCCAAGCATGTGCAGGAGTCAGACCGCGCAATTGTAAGAGCGAGGTACAATATGGCCGCATTCAGCGTGGACGAGCGCAAAAGACCGGGGCCCGATCGCAGAAGCGTGGAGCTTAGCAAGGTGATTAGCGAAGCACTTACAAGCGCCATATTCGTAGAGAAATTCCCGAGAACAGCAATAGACGTGTACATAGAAGTACTGCAAGCAGATGCAGGTACACGCGTTGCAGGAATAACCGTTGCATCTCTTGCTCTGGCAGACGCAGGAATACCCATGAGGGATTTAATAGTCGGTTGTGCCGCGGGAAAAGTAGATGATGTTGTTGTGTTAGATTTAAACAAAGAGGAAGATAACTTCGGACAGGCAGATGTCCCAATGGCTATTCTCCCCCGCACCGGAGAAATTGCGCTTCTGCAAATGGATGGGGATTTAACATATGATGAGCTTACAAACGCCATGGAAATGGCTATGGACGCTGCCAAGAAGATATACAATATGGAAATTGAAACCCTGAAAGCAAAATATGGAGGCGATGTGAATGAGCAGTAAATTTACAGAGGGCGTAGTTGCCGAATCAAAAAGGAGTTACATTCACAAGTTAGCCAGCGAGGGAACTCGTATAGATGGTAGAGATTTTGACGAGGTTCGCCCCATCAAGATAAAAACAGGATTCATTCAGAGGGCTGATGGTTCTGCTCTTGTGGAGCTGGGTGATACGAAGGTGTTAGTGGGCGTAAAGATTGAACCCGGTGAGCCGTTTCCAGATACTCCTGACATGGGAATTATGACCACCAATGTAGAGCTCGTTCCCCTTGCATCGCCAACCTTCGAACCCGGACCTCCCAGCGAGGAGGCAATAGAGCTTGCGAGGGTTGTGGACAGGGGAATCAGAGAAAGTCACACCATTGATATGGAAAAGCTGGTAATTGAAGAGGGAGAAAAAGTATGGGTTGTATTCATAGATATGCATGTACTGGACTATCACGGAAATCTGTTCGACGCGTGCGGAATAGCGGCCCTGGCAGCCCTGAACAATGCGACTGTACCCGCGGAACGGTTTGGATTTGGTGATGATTTCAAGTTGCCAATAATGCATTATCCCGTGCCAGTAACCTTTGCAAAAATAGGCGAGTGGATTGTCGCAGACCCGAATTTAGACGAGGAAAGCATAGCAAGTGCAAGACTTACCGTTACAACTAACGAAGAGGAGAAGGTAAATGCAATGCAAAAAGGGCTTTTTGGAACATTCACGTATGAAGAAGTGAAGAAATCTATAAATAGAAGTATGAGTATCGGCAAACAAGTTCGCAAGATAATTTTAGGTGATGAAAATGGCAAAGAGAACTAAAAAAGTAGGTGCCGCTGGGCGTTTCGGGCCCAGATACGGCGTGCCCCTGAGGTACAGGTGGGCAAAAATATATCAGGAGAAAAGTTCAAAGCATACGTGTCCAAGATGCCATCATAATTCAGTGGTTCGTGATGCAACAGGAATTTGGGTTTGTAAACACTGTGGGCTCAAGTTTGCAGGTGCAGCATACACTCCTGACGTCTATAAAGAGTGGAAAGAGGTGAAGTGATGTATCGCTGTATTAGATGCGGAAAGCCCCTTGAAAGCGAACTAGGAGTTCAGCAATTAGAGTGCGAATGCGGGAGCAGAATGTTCTACAAAGAGCGCCCCAACATGAAGAAAGTGGTGTATGCAATCTAATTTTTTACCATTCTAAGCCATTCTCCTGCTATTTCTTTTTCTTTGAATCCTAATCTTTTGTAAAACTCTATGGCATGCTTGTTTTTTCTCCCAACCCATAGCTCGATTTTATCGGGATGCAGCTTTTCCATGGCCCTTTTAATTAACTCACGACCAACTCCCTGGTGTTGTAACCTTGGTAAAACGACTATTTCATTTATCTCGCCAACATGAGAATGCTCGAACTTACTGTACCAGAATCTATTGCAGAATATAAAGCCAACAACGTTCCCATTTTCTTCTGCCACAAAGAAACAATTAGAGTCCTCATCATAAAGGTCTTCGATGTATCTCCTCGCCTTATCAATGTTCTCTTCCCCGTACTCCTCTAAACCTTCGTAGGAGATCATCAATATATCCGGTAAAAATTTCAGATCCTCCCTTTTTCCTTGGCGGATGTTCATCGACACATCACCCACCTGAATCTTTTTTCCAGATTACTCTTTTTTCTAAGGTATTCAGCTTCGCTTATCTTCCCGTCGACCAGCATCTTATCCAACACGAGTAGCTCTTCCCTCTGCCGCTTTCTCAGGTCAATTACCAGATTTTCCACCAAGTTCTCGAAATCCTGAAGGAAACACTCTCCCTCTTTTGTGAGAAAGTAAAATATCATTGGCCTCTTCATATCCTTTATTTTCTTGTCCACCAACCCCATATTATAAAGAATTGCAAGGTGCTTGTCCACACCCTGCCTCGTCATTTCAAATTCTGCGGCAAGCTCCTCGGGGTGCTTCTCATTCTTCAATTCCCGAAGTATTTTTATTCGTGTAGGCGAGATGAGTTCAGCAACATGATAATAGAAATCCATAGTCCTGTATATATTTCCACTATTTCAACTTTTAAGTTGAAAAATTAAATAAACGACCATCTTAAAATTATCTATCACTATTCGAAACTAAAAAATATAAAGCATGGAGCAGAATATCCTACTTTTTCTCCCGCTTCCGCAAAATTAAATACAATACAGATACAAAGGATATTAGGCCTATTAAAAGCCCCCCCATAAGCAACATACTGTCCATTTGCATCTTCAAGTTCGCTGCAGCAGGGATTACCTGGACCTTGTTGCTCTCTTTGCTCTCACCCACGCAGTTCACAGCAGTCACATAATAGGTGTATTTTTGCCCATTTTTTACACCTGTATCTTGGTAATATAAGCGGTTTGCAGGCACGGTAGCGATTGGAGTGCCATTGCGATAGACTTTGTACTCTGTAATCTGGCAACCCCCATCGCTGTTTGGTATTTCCCATGTAAGATTAATAAAGTTACTTCCAGATTTAGCTCGTAGATTTGGCGGTGCAGTTGGTGGACCCAATGGCTTTGCATGAACCACATCACTCTTATTACTTTCTCCTGCAGAATTTACAGCAGTTATGTAATAGGTATATGTTATGCCATTAATCACAGAGGTATCGTTATAGTGTAACTGATTTACCCGCAAAGTTATTAGAAGAGAGCCATTGCGATATACGTGATAAGAAGTTACTGGAGAAGTGCCATTTCCGCGGGGAGCGTTCCATGTTAAATTAACATATCCATTGCCCACTATCGCCGTTAAATTAATAGGAGCCAGAGGAGGCAATCTAACCGATGTGTGTTTAAGTGGATAATTATCGCGAGAATCTGCAGAGCCAGCTATCTTGTATGACCAATCCACAATTCCATCGTGATTTTTATCATTTGTATTGTTATTATTTGACCATGCATGCCAGTAGTTTCCAATACCAGATGTGGTATTCCAGTAGTTATTTTCTCCATCATCATAAGCCTGAATATGTGATAAATCATAATAATCTCCCGAACCGTGATTGTAAAAGAAAGTATTGTTATATATACTATTGTAAGAGCCGGATATAATATATATACCATACCCCCAGTCGTTAACGAACAAATTATTTAATATCGTGTTTTCGTGAGATGAAGATATATAGATACCATTTCCATTGTGGATAAAGGTATTATTGGATAGCACGTTTGATCTGGAAAACTCCATGTCAATACCATAATAACCGTTATGAGCGCATGTGTTATTAAATATAGTACTGTTCTTGGAGTCACCTATGTAAATACCAACGTAACTGTTATCAGTACAGATATTGTTTGATAGTATATTGCCATAGGGGGCGTGATCCATGTCGATACCACCATACTTGTTATACCCACATGTATTATCTGAGATTACATCGTTGGAAGAATCTTCTATGAAAATACCATACCTGCTTTGATGGTTACAGGTATTGTTTGATATGGTATTGTTGCCAGATAAAAACAGAGCAATACCCTCATCCAAATTGTTGCTGCACGTGTTGTTTAATAAGGAATTATTGCGCGAGGTGTCCAAACTGATACCATCCCCTTCATTATTGATGCAGATGTTGTCTAATATAGAGTTATTGTTGCTGGAAGCCTGCAAAGATATTCCATCATAGTCGTTAGAACTTACGGTGTTGTTTTCTATATCACCATTTGTAACATTGTAAAGAGTTATGCCATCGCCTTCAAAGTAGGGATAGGAGGAGTAAGGATAATATGATGCATTATGCAGGTAACAGTTCTTCACCACAAAATAGACGGTGGTGTTTCCTATGTATATCGCGTCCCCATCACCGCGTGCATTGATATCATACCCTGAAATTACATAGGGATTGTTCTCTGTCCCCTTCCCCGGCCAGCCCTCGGTGGCGGCCTGCTCTGCAAAGTCCGAGTTGTTGTTTATCCTTATCACATTATGTATAGTATATCTCGCCTCATTAATTTCTACAACTTGCCTCAAATCGCTTGATTTTTTAGCGGTCGTATTTTTATACACACTAGCGCTATACGCCCCTGCTGTCATGGCGCCAAATAGCAGGAGCGCTAAAATCCATATAACTAAAGCTCTATTGCACATAATTGGGACACTATGATTACAACATATAAATATTATTACCTTTAAGTGCCACAGGATACTCTCTAACCTGTCTCTT
>WAOD01000084.1 GCA_015521465.1 DHVE2 group archaeon | reverse complement strand
GGCAGGGCTTCGTGATACCAGGCTACACTACACCCGCATTGTATCCAATCGCAGGGGGTGATATCTCTTTTGATATATAAGGTTTTAGAAAGAGCTTTAGAACGCACAGAAATAATTTAACAAATAAAAATAATTTACAAATATAAAAATGATTAATTCAGAATACGCTCAGTTAATTTCTTCTTTTGGATATACAAAATCCCTTTTTATCTTTTCAATATCCTCCCTTATTTGCTCGTATCCCGTTACCTTGTAGTACTCCTCCAGAAAATCAACAAGGGTTGATAAATTCTTATATTTTTTAAGTCCCTCTATTACACCCTCCAAATATGCCCAGTGCCCTTTTCCCTCTCTTGCAAGAACTATTACTTTTGCCATCCAAATCTCGTACTGGTCATCAGGGAACTTTACTCTTACAACTCGCTCCATTTCACCCAGACCGTCCTGGCCGGTACATCTTGCCAACAAGCCGTATATATGCGATGCCTGGTCTTCTATTCCTGCTTCCTTGTATAGCTCCAACGCCTGCCGCGCAAGAGAAACGCAAGATTCCTCATCTCCCTTACCATAGTGCACCTTGGCAATATAATAATGGGCATCCAGCATATCGTATATATCCCTGTACTTTTTTCCAAGCGAAATCGCCTCTTTGGCATACTCCAATGCCTTATCATAATAACGAAGCAGATAGTAAAAATTGGCAAAACGTATCCTTGCTGAAATCATAAACTTAACGCTTCCCATCTTCTCTGCAATATCAATCTGCTTTTTCAGATATTTATAGGCATCTCTGAAATTACCCGCATGCATCAGGATACTTCCCAGATTACCGTAAGCATAATTCATACCATCTACATTTCCAGATAGAAAACTGTAATCTACGCTTTTTCTATACGATTCCACCGCATTGTAAAAATCTCCCGAATACTCATATACAGCTCCAAGATTATTGTACACTGTGGCAAGACCATCATAATCGCCCATGGACTCTGCCAGCTCCAGACTCTTCTTAAAGTAATTCAAAGCACGTTTGATTTTGCCATTATCATTATATATTATACCAATGTTGTTATACACTGCAAATATGCCCCTCTTATCTTTCAACCTCTTAAACAGTTTCATTGCCTTTCTATAATACTCCTCTGCATAATCGTACTGCAACATGCCCATATATGCATTACCTATATTTTTATATCCAACGGCAAGTTCCCACAAATTCCCCAATTTCTCGGCTATTCCTATATTCTTTTTCTGTAGTTTCATTGCCTTCTTGTAAAGCCCAAGTCTCGCATAGCAATCAGCTTCTATGCCATAAGACAACATATCTAAATACATATCCCCGCATTTCCTAACCTCTCTGGACTCTTTTATTGCATATTTTAGCTCACCCATATTTCTGTGCACCCATGCACGTTCAAGTTCGGAAAATGAGTGAAGTTTATTAGCGTACTTCAAGCTTTCATCACCGTTCCCAATCCTCGCTAAAGAAACAATAAGATTGGTATATATCCAAACCCGGAGAGAGTTATCATTCCTCATATTCAACAAATTTTCAATATGCCGCATATAATATGTAGCAGAGAAATAATCTTTTAGTTCCAGCGAATTATTCGCACAATCTTTAAGGTAAGGTATAGCCTTAGCTGCATTTTTCGCGATAAAATAATGTTTGGCAAGCTCATACTTTCGCTCCCAATTTGTATAAAGTTTCATTTTTTCAATTGCCCTTGCAATACGAAGATGAGCGCTTGCCTTATCTTCAATTCGAGAATACACAAACTCTCTAAACCTTGAATTTCTGAACAAATAGCCATCTCTTCCTTCAAAATTATACACACTACGAAACTCTATAAGTATGCCCTTATCAACTAAAGAAGACAGATTATCATTCAAGTCATCAATTAAAAATTCTAACAGTGTAGTAGGTATAAAATTACCTATTACAGAGCCGTACTTTAGAATTTCTCTCTCTTTATCCGTTAAAGAAAAGTACAAACACCGGTATCCATCTTTTTTACTTCTTACTAACTTGTTTTTGACCCTCCAACAATTTATGAGAAGATCGAGACTTTCCATATTGCCACCGGTTATTTTATAAACCCTTTCTACATCTAAGGGCAGGTTAGCGCCTTGAATGTAATGCATCACTTCATCCTCATCAATATTCCCCAAAACGAATACATCCGCAGAAGAATTCATAGCCAATTTTTCAATGAGACTGTCAAGTTCTCGCCTTTCCGAAGTCGTTGGAAAGCTAATCACCATAAGAATTCCCGGAACAGAATGCACGGAGAAATACTCCACAAATTTAAGAGTTAGATTATCCGCATGCTGAGAATTACTAATATGCAGAATCCCAGGTGCAAATTTTGAGATGGCATCCTCAAACCTACTGAAAATGGTGTTTACTCCAGCCTTTGAATTGAATATCCCTGGAAAATACATCATAGATACTTTCCTTATAATTCCTAAGGGAATATGCCTGTCATCGTCTTCACAGCGATAGTATATCAAATTTAATTTCTTCATTTCAGCAAAATTACGAATTAACGTACTTTTTCCGCTACCATCAGGACCCATCAAAAGCAAAAGAGCGCCTTTTTTTCCTTTAGATTCCCAGATATTATCCAATTTCCTCAAATCAGAGTCGCGAGATACAAGCATAAAGAGATATAGGCACAAAACACATATAAAGATTACTTATTAAAAAAGGGGAGAAATTTTACTCTTCATCGTTGCCCATATCTCCCGAATTGCCTCCTTTGCTCTCGCCTTTGGAAGCAACCACATCATCTATGCGCAGTATCATTATGGCTGCATCGGTAGCACTGTTTATTGCCTGTTTGCCAACGCGTATTGGCTCTATAACGCCAAGGGATTCCATATCCTCAACCTTGCCACTGTAAACATTGACACCGTGGGTAACCTGTCCATCCTTGTGAGCCTTGCGAAGCTGTATCAGCATCTCAATGGGGTCAAGTCCTGCATTCTCAGCAAGACTCCTTGGCAGTATTTCTAGAGAATCGGCAAACTTCTCTATTGCAAGCTGCTCCCTACCACCCACGCTCGGTGCATACTCGCGCAGTCTCAAGGAGAGCTCTACCGCGCTGGAACCGCCACCAGTCACGTACTTTCCATCCTCAATGGCTTTGGCCACCACATAGAGAGAGTCTTTTATACTTCTCTCAATCTCATCAACCACGTGTTCGGTGCCACCACGTACCAGGATAGAAACGCTCTTTGGATTCTCGCAACCCATAACGAAGGTCATGTGGTCATCTCCAATCTTCCTCTCTTCCACCACCTTGGCGTGGCCAAGATCCTCAGCACTGAGATCATCAAGATTGGTAATGATCCTTGCACCTGTAGCACGGGATAGCTTCTCCATATCGCTCTTTTTCACACGGCGCACAGCATATATACCTGCTTTGGCGAGGAAATGCTGTGCAAGGTCATCAATACCCTTCTGACAGAGAACCACATTCGCACCAGTGGATTTTATTTTATCAACCATATCTTTTATCAATCTCTCTTCCTGCTCGAGGAACTCGTGGATTGCATCTGGGCTCTTAATCTGGATGTTTGCATCTATTTCGGGCTTCTTAACTTCAAGGGCAACGTTTATGAGTGCAATCTTTGCATCCTCAACCTTTTTTGGCATACCTGGATGCACTTTCTCTTTATCAAGAACAATGCCATCTATCAATTCGGTATTATCTATGGAACCACCCTGCTTCTTTATTATCTGGATTGAGTCCACATCGGCAACCCACCTGTCACCCATCTTCTCTGCAACCCTCTTAACTGCTTTTACAGATATGTCACCAAGAAGGTCCTTTGCCATGCTCGCACTTTTGCTGCTAAGTGCAGTAAGCGCTATTTTCTTCAACACCTCTTCATTATCCAAATCGATAGGCTTTGCAATCTCTTCCAATATCTCTTTGGCTTTCTCGGCAGCAAGTCGGTATCCCTTTGTAATAACAGTAGGATGCACGTTCTGGTCCACCAACTCCTCTGCATTCTTGAGCAACTCTCCAGCGAGAACCACTGCAGTGGTAGTACCGTCGCCAACTTCCGTATCCTGGGTCTTGGCAACTTCTACCATCATTTTCGCCGCGGGATGCTCTACGTCTATTTCTTTTAGAATAGTAACCCCATCATTGGTTATTACAACATCACCAAGTGAGTCCACAAGCATCTTGTCCATCCCTCTTGGACCCAGCGTGGTGCGCACGGCATCTGCTATTGCCCTCGCAGCTGCTATGTTATTCTTCATTGCATCCCTACCCGTTTCCCTTTTTGTACCCTCCTTTAATATGAGAATTGGCTGTCCACCCATCATTTCACATCACCTCAATCTCCGTAAAAATATTCTTCTATAAAAAGCTTTCTGAAGCTATCTGTGATAAGTTGTGCCTTTAAATTTCAATAAAGCACGGTATATCTGCTCCAGCAGAACAAGGTACGCAAGCTCATGACGCATGGTCAACCGAGATAAAGATACCAAATATTTTCCCTTTTTCTGCTCCTCGGAAAAACCGTCAGGGGGGCCCACGGCAAAACGTATAATTTTTCCAGAAGCCGAGTAATTCACTATCAGCTGGTATAATTCCTCGCTGCTCAGCATCTTTCCAGTCTCATCCAGCAAAATGGCATCACTATCAATAGCACCTTGAAAATTGATTTTGTATTTGATTCTCGCCATACTGGAAATCCGGGACTCGTAAAAGGATACCACTTCTCGATACTCCCTCTCTACCTTTCCAAAACTGGTTATCTCTATCTTTACCGGAAGCACGAAAAGACGAAATCCTTATTACCATTTAAACATTGCCCACTCAAGGTGATTTAATGGTAGAGGTAGTGCTTACCACTGACAGAACAATGATGTCAAACCACCACCACAAAGAATTTCTGGGGTTTGGAACAACTGGGCCACCACTCATACTTCCAGAAAAAGCATGGCTATGGCTTTTTGCACCAAAAATGAAAGTGGTGGATAAGGATGGGAGGCCTTTGGAGGCACCCTACGGTCTGCGCAAAATAGAAGCAAAGCTCATAGATGAGGGTTTTGACGCAGCTATAATCGATCCGGATCATCTGCACAAACACGTTGACGATGCAAAAGTGCTGCTTCTGTCACATCATGATTACTTCGGATTTGGGCCGCCATCAAGCACTTTTGCGTCGATTTTCAAAACTGAGACCGTAAATGCGCGCTCATTTGCCCGCTTGATGAACTCCGAACCTGTAAGAAAGATGAAAGAAAACGGCGTGAAAATAATCGCAGGCGGACCAGCGGCGTGGCACTGGAAATACAGAGAGGATAAGATGAAAGAGTGGGGCGTAGACACAGTAGTTGACGGGGAGGGTGAACTCGCCGTGGGAGATATAGTAAGAAAGGCATTAAACGGCGAAGAACTGCCAAAATTTGTGGACCTTAAACCTTCTCAGTCTCCGAAAATTGAAGAGATATCCGAAATAAAGCTCCCCAGCGTTAATGGTCTCGTGGAAGTTATGCGCGGATGCCCCCGCGGATGCAAGTTCTGCTCAGTTACCCTGAGACCTTTGAGATATCTGCCTTTCGACAAGATTGAAAAGGAAATTCTTGTGAATGTACGCCACGGCGTTGAAAATGGAATAATACACAGCGAAGACGTTCTACTATACGGAGCAAAGCCCCCATCCTACATCATACCAAACGAGGATAAACTTATAAAATTACACAAGCTGTTCAAAAAGCACTACAAAAAAGTTGTATGGGCACATGCAAGTCTTGCCGCAATAGTGAAGGGACAGCAAGATTCCAAACTCATGGATAAACTTGCTGAGATTATCATCGATGAGCATCAATCATGGTGGGGGGCTGAAATTGGCGTGGAAACAGGCTCTCCAAGATTAGCCAAGATTATAATGCCCCAGAAAGCCAAACCATTCTCAACCGAAAACTGGCCTGAAATTGTTATTGAAGGTGCAGGGATAATGCAAGATGTAGGTATGCAACCGGCAATGACACTTATAGCAGGGCTTCCCGAGGAGACTGAAGATGATATAATAAAGACTTTGGAATTGGTAGATGACCTCTGGGATTTCAAGGCAATTATAATGCCCATGTTCTTCGTCCCAATGGGATTGCTCAAGGACAAAGACTGGTTCCAAGCTTACGAACTAAGCGACATCCACATGGAGCTGTTAAAGAGATGCCTGACTCACGGAATAAGGCAGGGAAAAAGAATTCTGAAAAATTACTTTGAAGAGCGCTGGTATGGAATGTTTCTCATGCCCTTCTACCATGTGTTCATTGACCTAATAGAGAGACAGGCAAAGAAAAGAGGGTACATAAGCGAGCCGGGAAGCCATGTGGGCAAGAAGTTCGGGAAGCTGGACAAGGAAAAGGTGAAAAAAGAAAAAGGCGAGAACGTGGACTGGGACAAGACGTGCAGGTAATCACCATTTAAACTATCTTTCAAGCTGTTTTCTAATCATTTCCTCAACGATATCAAGAAACTCGCTCTCACTGCCTCGAGGGATTGATGCCCCGGCAGCAATATTGTGCCCACCACCACTGCCACCAACTTTTTTCGAAGCTTCTTTCATTATTACTGAAAAATCCACTCCTTTACTTATCAAAGAGCGCGGTGAGCGAACAGACACCTTTATGTTTCCATCGTCACTGTTTGCAAAGGCTATTATTGGCAACTCTTCCTTATCCTCGTTAAGAAGCATTGAGGCCACGATACCCACAATATTCTCGTTTATTCTATCCCCAGCGTGGAAGTACTCCAAGTACTTTCTCTTGGTTATTCCAATTTCCCTGACAATATTAACACTACTAACAAGGTGCTTTCTGTGATTGTTTAACATACTCAGCGCTTTTTTATAGTACTTATCCCTGTCTCCTAAACACACATGAAATCCAATCTCTGCCTGCATGTATCTACCCGTTGCATTTAGCAAAGTGGCAAATTCCTTTGCATCTCTTAACGGCGTGCCGTGCTCCTCATTCACCAATTCGTAAACCTCTCCTATAAGTCGCTCTGCAAGCTCGTGGCCGTAACTCATGCTCAAGATGAGCTTTACAAGTTCACTCAAAATAAGTTTCTTCTCCTCGTGAGTCAGGTCTATCCACCTGCGCCAGCGTTCCCTTTTTAGGGGAATTCCAAGTCTCGTTAGAAACCCGCGGCATGCCCGATCGTCGCCAGTCAATGTTGGAAGAATTGGATCAGAGGAGTACTGAAGCATCTTATATACCGGACGGGTCTCCCTACCAAAAAAACGTGCGTCAATATGGTATTTTATGAAACCATGGTCATTCGCTTCCTCCAAAATAAAGCGGTTCGTACCCGTAAGCCTGAGTGCTTCACTATCCTGCATATCTCCAACTGCACCCACTATCGCAAGAGCACTTAAATCAATATTTCTCAAATCCAGTTCCCTCGCAACTAAATAAGTTACACCTGCACCGCTTATATCCACTGCCCCATCCTTGCCAAATAAATGGGGATTCAGCTGCAAAACTTCGCTTTTATTAACTTCCTCAAAAAATGAGGTTAAGGTCTTCCTTGCATTTAGCGGAACTTCTGGAACTGTCGCGCTTGGCACGTGATGATCAGTGATTACCGCATTCAAACCATACATCAAATGCACCATTCCGCTACCAAGGTCGGTAAACCACACAAGGGATGGATTCTCGTTTTTAAGCTCTTCAATCTTCTTCTCGTCTAACTGCTTCACAAAATCTATTCTATACTCCTTACCCAGCCGCTCCAGCGAACGGGCTGCTATGCTACCAGAAGTGATACCATCCGCGTCGATATGTGAAACGATAACAACCTCATCCGCATCCCTAATTTTCCTTGCAAGTTCAGCCGCACGCTTTAAATATTCTGAATACACAAAAAGAGGATACGAGGATGGTAAAAAAATCTTTTCATTTTTTTATCGCTTGCTCCCCAAGCTCGAAAGCTCTTACGTTTATATCGTGATATCTTGGCGGGAATTTATCCTTTATCGCAGCTATCACATACTCTCTGCCCAAAGGAAAATCAGGCAAGGCCGTAAGAGCGCCCAGCATAACTATATTCATAGTTATCACATTACCGAGTTCTCGAGCTATTTCCGTGGCTTCCAAGGTATAAACATTCAAGCCATCCATAGCATCCAAAACCTCATTGACATCTGGATACTTTGCCTTGCCTAAAGAGGCTGTTATAGGCACTATTGGCTCGGTATTCACAACCACAGAACTCCCTGGATGTGCCTTGTGAAGTACACGGTAAGCTTCAACTGGCTCAAAGCCCACAATTATATCCGCCTCACCATTACCCACGAGGGTGCTATGCACATCACCGATATTCATCTCGGTAACCACAATCCCACCGCGCTGGGCCATGCCATGTACCTCGCTCATGGTCACATTCACACCAGCTTTCAGTGCCGCAACACCAATTATACTTGAGGCGGTTAGCACACCCTGACCTCCAACACCAGCAAAAACTATGCCCGTCTTCATCTTATCACCTTCTTCTCGATGGCGTTGAATGGACAAATCGTTGCACAAACACCGCAGCCATCGCAAAGGGCATCATTGATGTAAACCCTCTCTTTTCCATCTTCATCAACTTTTTTGAATATGGCCGCGCATGCAAGCCAGTCAGAGCAAAGACCGCACTGTGTACACTTATCCTGATTGATTTCATAGACCCACCATTCGTTCTGCTTGCGGCGGCGAGCGTCCCACAGCAGAGCACACTCCCTCTTGGATATTATCACTGAAATACCATCGTGCTTCAGTGCGTCTTTGAACGCTTTTATCGTTTCCTGCACGTTGTACGGGTCAACGGTGCGAACCCAATCAATTCCTATCCCACGAACCAGCTTTTCAATGTCCACATAAGGTGCCTTCTCACCCATTCCGTTCATGGGCAATCCAGGATGCGGCTGGTGTCCGGTCATTGCTGTGGTACGGTTATCAAGAATCACGTAAACCAAATTCGCATTGTTGTGATACGCGTCAATCAGGCCGGGTATTGCCGCATGGAAGAAGGTAGAATCTCCCACAAAACCTATTACCTTCTGATCGGTTGCCTTGGAAAAACCAACGGCTGCACCAATACTTGAACCCATACACAGAAGGTAATCGGCCATCTCGTAAGGTTTCTGTATTCCAAGAGTGTAACAGCCAATATCGGTGGTTATTATTGCATCTTTAATTTTCAACTGCCTAAGTGCCATCATGGCCGCATAGTAAGTGGCTCTGTGCGGACAGCCTGGACAGAGTACTGGAGGTCTGGATGGGAGCTCTATTTCTTTTGCCTTGTAACTATTATCTCGTATATTCAAACCCAAAATCTTTCCAAGAGCAGTTTTGACCACATCCACGTTGTACTCATAAGCACGCGGGAAATATCCATCAAGCTTTCCATAAATGGGCACATTTATATTGTGCATCTGTGCAAGAACCCTTGTATTCTCCTCAAGATACGGCTCTAACTCTTCCACAACAATTACCTTGTCCACCGAGCTTATAAACTCCTTTACAATGTTATCTGGAAATGGATGTGTGAATCCAAGCTTGAGGATATTTGCATCTATCCCCAGTGATTTAACAACATCAGCCACATAATTATAAGACACACCACTAGTGATTATCCCTATCTTTCCCCCGTGGAGCTCAATTCTATTCAGCGATGAGGAATTTGCAAGCTCTTTCGCTTTTTCCATCTTCTCAAGCAGCTCTCTGTGCATTCTTCTGGCGTTTTCTGGTACAGGCACATATTTATTCGGATCTTTTTCAAAGTATCCCTTGCCTCTTTTTTTACCCAGCTCACCGTATTCCACGATACCTCGAGCATGGTTGACTCTTGTGGTTGTACGGAAAAGCACTGGTAATTTGAGTTTCTCTGACAATTCAAAGGCCCCTTTCATAAAATCTTTCATTTCCTGAGGGCTTGATGGTTCCACCATAGGAATGTTAGCAAGCATGGAGTAAAGCCTGTTATCCTGCTCATTTTGGGATGAGTGCATTGAGGGGTCATCTGCAGTTAGAACCACCAACCCCCCGTTGGTACCCACATAAGCAGTGCTCATAAAAGCATCAGCAGCAACATTAAGACCCACATGCTTGAAGAAAACAAGTGCACGGAGACCTGAAGCAGATGCCGCTGCACTGGTCTCCATCGCAACCTTTTCATTTGTGGAAAACTCAAAGTAAAGTCCTGCTTTCTTCGATATGTAAAAGAGCACATTACCAATCTCGCTTGAAGGAGTCCCTGGATATGTGCTTGCAAAATCCACCCCTGCTTCCAAAGCACCCCTGACTATCGCCTCGTTACCCAGGAGAAACTCCTTTCTCCCGGGCTCGTCGGCAAGTATATTCTCGTATTTCGGCATGCTCACTCCTCCTGTGAGCAGCGTTCTTTTTTGAGAAGCGCTTTCCAGTTATCATCCACGTTCTTCTGTATCATCTCAATTTCCTCTTCGGTAAGATGCCTGAATCTACCTTGCAATCTCAGGTACTCCTTGACAGGTTTGGGATTCTTAGGCTTGATTGAAATTTTATACTTTCCATTTATGACCTCGTAAAGCGGGAACACATTGGTCTGCACTGCAAGCCGGGATATTTCCACGGTTTTATCGGGGGGATGTCTCCAGCCAGTTGGACACGGAGAGAGAATCTGGAAGAACTTGGGACCCTTGATTTCCTTAGCCCTTCTCAATTTTGCAATCATATCCTCCGGATACGCTATTGTGGCAGTGGCCACATAAGGAATATTGTGCGCCACCATAATTTCAGCCACGTTCTTTTTCGGCTCCCATTTGTACATTCTCTTCTTTCCGCCAGGAGTGGTAGTTGTCCATGCACCCATGGGTGTTGAACCGGATCTCTGAATTCCAGTGTTCATGTACGCTTCGTTATCGTACATTATGTAAAATACGTTGTGTCCACGCTCCATTGCAGCGCTAAGCGCCTGCAAGCCAATATCCGCGGTGCCACCGTCTCCTGCAAAGCCCACCACATTAACATCTTCTTTACCCATAGCGTCCAAAGCTTCCCTTATTCCAGATATTGCCGCCCCAGTTACCTCAAAAGCAGTGTAAAGGAGAGGAACATCAAGTGTGCGGTGGGGATAAACCCCCGGAATTACTGCCCAGCAGCACGCAGGAATTGACAAAATAGTATTCTTGCCAAGGGCTTTAAGCACGTATCTCATTGCAATTGTAGCACCACAACCCAGGCAAGCGGTATGCCCGGAAAGCATGTGCTCCTCTTCTGGTATAGTTAATTTCTTCATCATGACCACCTCTCGTCTCCTTGGAGACCAACCCATTCTACTTCTTTATCCACCACTCCATCCTTTGCCACTCTAAGCATATCATCAAAGACCTTCTCGATTATCTTTGGCGTGATATCCCTGCCACCAAGTCCCATAACATAGTTCTTCACAGGAATATCAGCATAGCCGTAAAGCACAGACTTTGTCTCTGCAAACAGGTCAGCACCAGGACCGAAAGAATAACTGCGATCCACAACGCCAAGCACCTTTGCTCCCTTTGCAATCTTTCTTAGCTCTTCAGTTGGGAAAGGTCTGAAATAACGTACACGCGCCACACCTACTTTTTTACCCTTCTCACGCATCTTGTCAACAACGTCTTTTGCAGTGGAGCCAATGGTTCCAATGACAACCATGACTGCGTCAGCATCCTCTGTTTTGTACTCCTCAACGAATGGAGCGTATTCACGTCCAAACACCTGGTTGTACTCTTCAACTACCTTCCGTATTTCACTGCGGGCATCTTCCATTGCAAGAGCCATCTTGTAGCGGAACTCCATATAAGGGCCCTCAGGCATTATGAGAGAGCCAAATCCCGCCGGTTCATCGGGATCAAGTTTGAAAGCAGGTTCGTACTCCCCTAAGAAATCATCTACCTTTTTCTGCTCGGGTATATCTACTCCCTCCGATGTGTGGGAAAGTATAAATGCATCCTCTATCACCATCGTTGGAAGAAGTATGCTGTGCTTTTCGGCAATTTTGTAAGACATAATTATAGAATCAAGCACCTCCTGATTATTCTGCGTGTAAACCTGAAGCCATCCAGAATCTCGCTCTGCCATGGTATCCAGCTGGTCAGTCCACACGCTCCACGGTGGTGCCATGGCACGGTTAACTACACTCATTACTATGGGCAATCTCGCACCGGATGCCCACATTAGAACCTCGTGCATCAAAGCAAGGCCATGGGCGCTCGTGGCCGTGTATGTTCTCACACCAGTGTTCTGAGCGGCAATACATGCAGCCATGGCAGAATGCTCGCTCTCTACACGAATATATCTGGCATCCATCTCTCCATTTGCAATAAATGCAGCTATTGCTTCAATTATGCTCGTCTGAGGAGTTATAGGATATGCCGCTATGACCTTTGGCCTTGATAAACGCGCACCCCATGCTGCAGCCTCATTACCTGTGAGTATTGCCTTCATTCTTCATCACCCTCCGCAGACTCTTCCAGCACAAGCTCAATAGCTTTGGCAGGGCATTCGTTTGCGCATATTCCGCATCCCTTGCAGAAATCGTAATTTATTTCAACAGTGTCAAATTTACTAAGTGCTTCCTTCGGAGCAGCATGGGCTTCCGGGGATGCAAAGTAAATTGCTGCGTCCGGGCAGAATTTCCAGCATATATAGCAGCGAATACATTTTTCGTAGTGGATTACCGGCCTGAATGTTCTCCACCCACCGGTCTTGTTCTCGGTGCTCGGCACCTTTGCAATTGGAGTAGGATCCTCTGGTAACAATACAGACATTTAATCACCTCCCATATTTACGCTTTCGTACGCGTCCTTCGCTGCCTGCGCATTCTCCTCCTGCTTTGCAGGTGCAGACTCGCGAATTGCATCCATTACCGTTTCTATCTTAACCAGTCCACTAACTCTGGCAAATGCACCCAAGATAGCAGTATTCACTATGGGCGCAGTTTGCGAGCCGAGATGGTGCTTTATCGCAATGGTGGTTGCATCAACGGTCGCCACGTTTTTAAATTTAAGTTCATCTTGCATTTCTTTCGGAGTCTTTACCGTATTAACCAGCACGTATCCGTTCTCCTTCATACCCTTGAGAACATCCACAGCCGAAAGGAGAGACGGGTCCAGAACGATTACATAATCCGGCTCGTATATCTGATACTTTGCCCTTATTGGTTTCACATCCATTCTCGTGAACGCGGTCACCGGTGCTCCTCTTCTTTCCACGCCGTAATACGGGAACGCTGATACGTACTTTCCCTCCATGAAAAACGCTTTTGCGAGGATTTTTGAGGCCACAACAGAGCCCTGTCCACCTCTTCCGTGAAAACGAATCTCGTACATCCTATCACCACAGGATAATTGCGTTATCATATTTATTGCCTTTCCTCACTCCAGCTTCTCTCCACATATGCCCCAGCACTTTCTGTTTCTTCCACATGCTTCCTCTATTCTCTCGCTCCACAGCCGCAAATCCTCTCTCCCGTACTTTTTTTCAAATTTTTTTCCTACAGAGTTCACCAGTACCACAAAACCGTCATCTTCTTCTTTTACCACTTCTCCAAAGGCAAGCTCTGGAATAACATACACTCTCTTTCCTTCATATGACATTCAATCACCGGCAAGTAATTGCAATGAAAATTAAAAACGTTGCCACGCAAAAATGTAAATCTTCCGAGCGTTACTCAAAAATGTACCGTCACATTAAAATTATGGCACATATATTACCCACCCATGATTGCGATTATCGGACTTGGAACAGGAGGGCTCTACGCTGCGAGATGGATAGCAATGCATCGCAGAAGCGAAAAAATTGTGATTATTGAAAAAAGGGATTACGAAACATATTCACCATGCTCTATCCCCATGGTTGTGGAAGGAAAGATTAAACCGGATGATATTGTACATCCATTTCCAAAAAGCAGAAACGTTGAAATCCTGCTCTCTCACGAAGCCGTGGAGATAGACTCTTTGGAAAAGAAAATAAAAGCAAAGGACCTGAAAACAGGAGCGATAAAGGAAATAAAATATGACAGATTAATATACGCCCCGGGAGCAAGGCCGTGGGTACCCCCGATAAAAGGAGCTGATAAAAAAGGAGTGTTCACGGTACGCACTGTGGAAGACGCTGTGGCAATAAGCAAATATGCAGAAAACGCAAAAAAAGCGCTCGTGGTGGGGGCTGGAGCGATAGGAGTTGAAATGGCGCATGCTCTGAGAATGAGAAATTTAGAGGTAACCATCGTGGAGATGATGGAACATGCCTTTCCAACAGCCATAGACAGAGACATGGCAAAATACGTTGATGAAAAGCTCAGGACAGAGGGAATTATCACAAAATACGGTGCAAGGGTGGAAGAAATAACCGGCAGCGAAAAGGTTAGCGGGGCAATAATAAACGGAGAAAAAGAGGATTTTGACATGGTAATAATGAGCACGGGAGTTAGACCAGAATCATCTCTTCTAAAAGGCAAAGTGAATTTAGATGAGAGAGAATTCATACTAGTGGATGAAAAAATGAGAACCTCCGATGAGAGCATTTACGCAATAGGCGACTGTGTAAGAACACCTTACGGTGTCATACAACTGGCAACCACTGCGCTTAACCAGGCAATAGTCGCTGCAATTAACGTCACTGGGGGCGAGGCGGTTTTGAAAAAACCAAACGGAGCGTTTGTATCCGCGTTTGGAGATTACGAAGTGGCCAGCGTGGGCTCATCCGGAAAAATCACTGGTAGGGGATGGAGTCGCCTGAACCCGTACAGTAACGAAAAAATAGTCATGAAAGTATTTGTAGATGATGACGGAACAATAACAGGTGCACAGGCAGTTGGCAAGGGTGCATCTTCGAGAATTGACATGGTTTCGGCGCTCATGAGAAATGGCGGAAAAATTTGGGACTTAGCGTACATGGAGAAAACATATTGCCCGGAAGTTTGCGAGCTTTACGACGTGATTAAAATAGCAGCTGAAAATGCCATGCGAAGAATGAAAATAGAAAAATACGAGGTCTGAGGAAAAATTTTTATTCTTTAAAATAATACACTTGTAAGAGGTGGTTTAAAATGCCAATTCTCAACAAGAAAAAGATCAAGCACACCGAAGGTTATAAAACAAGGGAGCCAAGAAAATATATTGATTTAAACGAGTACGATACGGGAATGGATGCGGCCGCCACCGGTCCAGTAATAAGAGTTGCTGAAATTTATCGCTATGAAGATGTTAGAAAACTCTCGGATATAATTTACAACGGTGACGTTCTCATGATTGATTATTCATCTATAGCTAACGATGATCTCACGCTTAGAAGGATAATAAGTGAGTTGAAGAGCATAGCGAAAGATGTAAATGGAGACGTTGCGGGTATTGGAAGGAGCTTTCTTGTAGTCACGCCCACGGGCATGAAGATTTCCAGAAAGAAGATTAAGGGGCTCTCCTGATTTATTATTCCAATTTCATCATTTTGTATTTTCCATAACCCACGAGGACACGATAATAACCTCTCAAAAACTCGCCTCCATCAATATCTATTTTCAGTTTATGGATGGAAGATAATTTTAAGGGAGTAGCTACAATAATTATATTTTCCTTGCCTATTTTCCTCAAGACCTCGACGCTTATTTGCTGGTTACCCCTTCCGAATACAAATCCCTGCGTTCCAATCGGGGTAACAACAAGCTTTACTCTCGGATACCTGTCCAGCAAATCTAAGATTCCCCGTTCATCCAAATCCACACCCACAAGATGCCCGTTGAAATAAGCATCCACCCCCAACAGCGTTTTCTTCGCTCCCAATTTCTCTGCAATTTTCGCAATTGTTGTTCCGGCACCAAGTATGTAAAGGGTATCCGGCTCAACAATCTCGGAGAAGTACTCCCCTATTGCCTCCTTATCTTCTTCGTCTTCATATCCATACTCTGTCTTGCTGCTCTGCACTAAGTTATCAACGTAAGGAGTTTTTGCAAATCCATAAAGCTTTATCTTCAATGTATTGCGCCGGTATGCATCTTCATCAATATCTAAAATTTCAGCGTCCTTAATTTTAGTTTCTCCAGATATGTATTTGTAAACAAGCTCTCCGCATGAAGCAGGAGTATTGCAAAAAACTGCAGAGTACATCTTAACTCCACTTGGTACCCCTACAATCAAAACTGAAGAATCCACCACATCTGCAACGTCTCTTGCGGTACCGTCTCCTCCTACAAATACTATCAGTTCCGCCCCGTTTTTCACCATGTTCCTGCAAGCATTTTTAGTATCCTCACAATCCGTATTTTCAGGAGCATTATAAATCACTCGATATGCAAAACCGCACTCTTTCACAAAGTCTTCACCCATATTGCCACCGGGAACGAGAAAAACAATATCTTCAACTTTAAAGGATTTAAGAGTTTTTAAAAACTGCCGGGCTCTATCAGGAGTGACTGGCTTGGCACCGCGCCTAATTGCTTCTTCGTAAACACCGTCCGTTCCTTTCAACCCAACTCTACCACCCATTCCAGCAATTGGATTAACTAAAAACCCTATTCTTTGCATCTTTCACCACCTCGCAAATTTGCTCCGGCGTCAGCTCTTCAACCCGTTTATCGCCGTAAACAACCTCGCCCAACACATTCTTTATTTTCTTGCGCCTCTGCTGAAAAAGCAAGCGAACAACAGTCTCAAGCGATTTTTTATCCTCGCAAAATCTGGGATTTCTTGAAATTTTGACTATGACAGAATCCACCTTCGGTACTGGCCTGAAATTGCCCCTTTTAACTATTTTCAAAATCTCGGCGTATCCATAATAATAGGTCATAACACTCAATCGCCCGTATTTTTTTGAGCCAGGAGAAGCAACCATGCGCTCGCCAAACTCCTTCTGAACCATCAAGACGCCTTCAGAAAAATTGCAGTCCAATAACTTGAATAAAAGAGGTGAAGAAATATGGTATGGTAGATTAGCAACTACCTTCGTGAATCCCGGAAATTCTAATTTGAGTGCGTCTCCGCATAATAGCAAAAGAATGCCCTTTTCAATCTCCCTTTTAAACTTAACATTCAGGTACTCACAAAGTTCCTCGTCAATTTCCACTGCCACTACCTTTCCAAGTTTCACAAGTCTCTCTGTAAGAATCCCACGCCCTGGCCCAATCTCCAGAATTATATCTACTGGTGTCACCCTAACACTATTCACGATAAAATCCGCTATGTTTCCGTTTATCAGAAAGTTCTGGCTGTATCGGGGCACGCAGAGGTATACACGCAAGATATTAAAAAGCAATGCAAAGAATTTGTAATCTAAATTTTTACTTTGCTACGAAAATCTTGTACTTTTCGTACCTGTGCTGCAACTCGTAAACTATGCGATTTGCTATGAGCTTCTCCGGATGATGGGGCAACTTTACCCTCTCTGAAAGGTCTTCAAATGACTTGAACGGCCCCTTTTTTCTCTCATCTAATATCGCCCACATGGTCTTCTTTCCGAGACCCGGAAGAAGTTCCAGCATGTGCAATCTCGTGGTTATAGGACCCGCTTCGTTGAAAAACTTCAAGAAGAAGTCTTCTCTATCCTTTATTATTTCTTCAAGGACGTAAGGAAGCTCGGCCTTGGCAGCGTTTGTAAGCTCGTCAAAAGCAATTCTGCGCTTCACGTGAAGTATTTTCTCCCTTTTGTCCTTATCCTTCCCTATGTACACCCGCTCCCCAATAATCAGAGATACATTTGGCTTGGGAATAAGCTCGAATAACTTGAATTCAGTCTCGCCAATTGCTATGGCAAGGGGAGTTCTCTTAAAGCTTTTTTCTTCAATCCTTCCCTGAGGTAAAAAATCCAAAACATATGCATAATCTTCCAACTTTCACGCCCCCTTAAATGTATTTAGCCACAATGTCCAGAATTTCCTTTATTTGCTCAGGGGGAAGAACTATCTTCTCCTTGGCGTATATGGCTCGCACCTGGTCAGGACTAGTGGGCAGTATGTCCGCAATTTTCACGGCATGTCTCTCATCAACGAAATCAAGAGCCATGAGCTCGTCCACCAGCTGTAGAGTATCATCAAGGCTGAGCACCACAAACTCTTCCGCATGACCCAGGGCTGCTTTTTGCAAAGGGCTAAGCTCTTCCCTTTTCTCATTTTCTTTTATAAGAATGTCCTTTACCTCCGCCAAGGTAAGGTACCTTCTCATTTTACTGCACCTTCTCGACGGAAATCTTCCTGAGATGCACAGGATGCACAATCAGGATTTTCTCAAGGCCACCATCCCTTATCTTGAGCTTGTAGCAATCCCCCTGCATACCAACTATGACTCCAGTTCTTCCCTGGAACCTGTGGTGCGGAAATCCGTAATGCTCCGAGGGGTTTATAACCACTGCAGCGTAATCACCCTCTTCAAACTTGGCAAGGTATCTCCTGATTGGAGGAAGGCCTTTCTCCCTTACCTTTTTGGTCATCTTCTTTCTCGAATTTGCCCTTGGACCATGTGACATCTTCATAGGAACCACCTTAAACTGCAAGGGTATAAAATATTTACCATATATAACTTTTCCTTGGTTTCAGGGAAAAATAGATCTGTTTATTAAAAAATTAATGTTTGTTGCAAACTATGATACAAACTAAACTGCCTTACCCCCTAATTAGTGAAAATAAAAACACCACTTGCCATAAGTGTATCGACACCTTTAAATCGTTATGCTCATTCAGGAACTTCGTGAAAGACAGATACGGAAGGGAAGTTAAGAGCATAAGGGTATCGGTTACCGAGAGATGCAATTTGAAGTGCTTTTACTGTCACAGGGAAGGAGAGTGGCACGAGCACGTAAATGAGATGAAACCTGAAGAAATTGAAAGGATATTGAGAATTGCCAGAAAACTGGGAATAAGAAAGGTAAAGTTTACGGGGGGAGAACCTCTTGTTCGCGGAGATATAGTGGATATTGTAAGCAGGGCATCGGTAATAATGGATAAAGATGTCTCCCTTACAACCAACGGAACTCTTTTAAAAAAATATGCGAGAGAGCTTAAAGAAGCTGGGCTGATGAGGGTAAACATAAGCCTGGATACATTAAAGGATGAGAAATATCTCAGAATTACAGGACTGCCACTGCTTAAAAATGTTATCGATGGAATATACGAAGCTGTTGAGCTATTTAACCCTGTTAAACTGAATTTTGTTTTAATGAAGGGCTTGAACGATGATGAAGTGGAAGACCTGATTCGTTTCTCCTCTGATACAGGTACCGTTCTTCAGATAATAGAACTGGAAGCACCGGTGGAGAGAGAAAACGATGATTTCTTCAGAAAGTATCATCTAAACCCTAAATTCATAGAGGAGCATTTAGAGCAGGTTGCAGAAAGGGTTGTGTACAACGAGCTGCACCACAGAAAAAGATTTGTATTTGATTTTTCAGGTAAAAAAGCAGAGGTGGAAATAGTGAGACCCATGCACAACAGCGAATTCTGCATGAACTGCACCCGCATAAGACTTACCAGCGATGGAAAGCTAAAACCATGCTTGCTAAGAGACGATAATCTGGTAGAACTTCTATCACCCATGAGAAACGGAGCAACCGACGAGGAACTTCTTGAATTATTCAAAAGAGCAATCTTGCTACGCGAACCATACTGGAAACCAGAAAACTTAAAATGATAGGATACCATGGCAAGCAGCAATGAAAATAACCCTTGACTCTACCCTACTGCTCATGCTAATTTTTCTGTTTATAATCATTGCAGTAGAGGTGGGTACCCTGAAAATGGATTACACGGTAATATATCCAAATCATCATCCAGAGGTGGTAACCCCGCCGGGATCGCAGGTTGCTTATGGAAACTACTCATGGGTTTTCATATCTATTTTTTACGGGATAATCGTAGCGGGAATAATCGGTGCAATTCTGATGCGCAGAAAGCTGAAAGATAGGATTTTAGAGGATGTAATATCAAACCTTATCGCGCTTGTGATAATAATGGGCATATTTATGGGCGTGATTTTCCTTTCAAACAAGGTTAGCATAAACACAGGTGGAGGAAATGCAAAACCCGTGGGCGGATTTCCCGTCAGCCTGATTATTTTTTACGCAGCATTCATATTCATGATTGGCGTTTTATTCTACGCAATTCTTAGAAACATCAAAGTTGATAAAAAGGAAATAGTAGAGAAAAAAGATGCGAAAAAGTACGTAGAGCAGGCAATATACTCCGTAAAGTTAAGTGAAGATGTCCGGAGTTCCATACTGAAAGCATACTTGGAGCTGGAGAGGATGATCAGGGATATGAGAGCATCTGAGAAGAGGCATTACACACCCAGAGAATTTGAAAGATTCGTAATAGAAAATTTCAAAGTGTCTCGGGAGCCTGTAGAAAAACTTGTTGGGCTTTTTGAAACTGCAAGGTACAGCACTCATGTGATGACAGAAGGGCAGAGAAATGAAGCCATAAGAGCCCTGGAGGTTATAAAGAATGAAATATCTTAAAATGATTGGAACATTTACCGTATATGCAGTGGTTCTCGTAATAATCATAGCAGGAGTAACACTTCTAATGGGCATATCACTCGGAGCAGATATATACCTGCTTTACATTTCCATTCTTGCAGTACTGTATTTTCCAATAAACTTCATAAAAGAGTCATGGCCCAAAGAGAGGCAAAAAGTATATGATGACCCGGAGATAATAAAAGACAATGATGTTAAAGTGGCCAATGACATTGCTCATTTTAAAGATATTGTGAACAAAGCGTTAAATGGCAGTGCCATAGCCCAGAGAGATGTGGAGATGCGCCTTCTGAACATGGTAGATGTAGATCTGAAAATCCGCTTCGGGCTCAGCAACAGGGAGTTGACGGCCAACATGGAAAACGGTAAGTTTTTAAAGAAGTACATGGGAAGTGCGGGAGAGGTTGTTGCCCGGATTTACAGGAGAAGGCACGACCTTACAAACCCCGTGCCAGGAGATAAGTTCAAAAAGGAGATTGAGGCAATTTTGGAGGCGATAAGATGAATGAAAAAGTAGAAGACATACTTAACGAGGTAAAGAAAGTAATAGTGAACAAGGATGAGGTTTTGAGGCAGGTTATGTACGCCATACTTGCTGGGGGACACATACTTTTTGAAGATAACCCCGGCCTCGCGAAAACACTCATAGCGCGTTCATTTTCCCAGGCAATAGGCTTTGATTTCAAAAGGGTGCAATTCACTCCTGACCTTTTACCAAGCGATATAACTGGCACGTATATATACGATAGAAAAAGTGGTGAGTTTAAGTTTATGCGTGGCCCTGTTTTTACCAACTTGCTCCTTGCAGATGAAATTAACAGAGCACCTCCAAAAACACAGGCTGCGTTGTTAGAAGCGATGCAAGAAAAGCAGGTAACCATAGAGGGCACAACTTACCCCCTTAATGAACCATTCATGGTCATAGCCACTCAGAATCCAATAGAATATGAGGGTACTTATCCCCTTCCAGAAGCGCAGTTGGACAGGTTTTTGGTAAAGCTAAGCGTCGGATACCCTGATTTTCAGGGTGAGATGGAAATTCTAAAAAGAAGAATCAGGTGGAGAAAGGATGAAATCAAGCTCGGGCAGGTGGCAAGCATAGAGGACATAATGGAAATGCGACAAAAAGTTGAGACAGTGTTCATAGAGGATGATGTTTTGGACTACCTCCTCAGAATAGTTAGAGCCACGAGGGAAAACGCACAGGTAGAAGTGGGAGCATCACCCCGTGGTTCCATTGCAGTAATGAAACTGGCTAGAGCAAGAGCATACGTTCTTGGCAGGGACTATGTCATACCCGATGATGTGAAGGAAGTTACACGCATTGCTCTTGTACATCGTATCATTCTTAAACCGGAACCGTGGATAAGAGGAGTAAGGCCGGGAGACGTGATAGAGGACATACTGAAAAAGATTCCGGTACCAAAGGTGTAGCCATGCACACCCGTTTATTCCACGCGTTTTTGCTTTATTCGGTCATCCTTCTGTTTTTAGGGCTTTTACTTCAATCACCAGTACCCATATTTGCGGCAATTCCGCTCCTGTGGATTATGGTAATAGCTCACCTATTCAGGTTTGAACCGGTATCCGTTAAAAGAACCCATGAAAACAGGAGGTACGTGGAGGGCGATAAGCTAACTGTAAGATACGAAGTAAAAGGCCATGGGTATTTTGAAGTAAAGGATGAGTTAGGCTCAATATCAGGCTTTGCAGAAAATTCAAGAAAATTTAAAAGAAAGATAAATCTTGATGAGTTTGGCGTAATCAAGCTGGAAAACTTGGAGATTATATCCGAAGACATCGGAGGAATGCAGGTAGTTAAGAGAACAGTACGCGGAAAGGGAGAAATAAAAATATACCCGAAAATCGAATACGTGCGCAAGTTTGTAATTAAGCCAAAAAGAACCAGGAGCTTGCTCGGGGATTACCATTCTCGAAGAAAGGGACTGGGCATGGAATTCTCGGACATAAGAGAATATAATCCAGGAGATTCCATGCGCTGGATCAACTGGAAAGCCACCGCAAGAAGAAACAAGATGATGGTAAACGAGTACGAGAGTGAAAGGTCAGGAGATGCTGTAATCCTCTTAGACGTGCGCAGGTTCTACAAGGGCAGTGAAGAGTACGGAAAAATCCTAAGACACTCGGTAAGAGCCGCAGCCACACTGGTTACATACCTGTCCAGAACAAAGAACCGTGTGGGATTTGTGCTTTTGGGTGAGACCGTAGACTGGATATACCCCACTTACGGAAAAAGAGCGCTTTACCTTGTCTTGGAAAAATTGCTACACACGAAAAGCAGAAAACTCAGCCACATACCTTTCGAATACGCAAAATTCATAGTGTCCAGATTTTTCCCTCCAAATTCCTTTGTGATATTAATATCGCCACTCCTTTCATGGGATATTGACGATGCTATCGTGGAACTCATGGCGAAAAATTATGATATACTGGTGATATCTCCTTCCCTTATCACCGAAGACAGCGATTTTGCCACCGCAATTTTAAAAGCGGAGAGATACGTGAGACTGCGCAGATTAAGACTGTATGCCACAGTTGTTGACTGGAACGTTAAATATCCGCTAACCAAGGTACTCATGGTGATGAGATGAAAATAATGAAAAATAGAAGTTTAGCATATGTTTACCTTGCCATATATTATATCTTATCGCTTGCAATTACTCCGCCAAATGTGTTCTTCCTTTCTGTAATCCTGATTTCGGTATCACTGGGATTTGTGGCGCTGTACTGGTATATAAAAGATGAACTTTTATTTTACGCATACATCCTTTTCTCCCTGTTCGTTGTTATCGTACCTTTTTCAGCAATGCGAAACATTGATGCAATGGACCTTGCAGTCATGTACACATTCATGGCACCCCTTCTATTACACATAATAGCAATACACTTTTCCAGGTATGGCAAAGCTACGAAAAACACGTACCTTGTATATCTATCTTCACTTCCCCTTTCCCTAGTGCTCGCGTACATGGTAATTTACCTTAACGTTGCGGGGAACGCGTACGTGATAGCAGCTCTGATTTTTGGAGTGGTTATAATTTACTACCTACTCTTAAAAGACTCAGTCTTTAAATCTGAGTAACGCTGCAACACCCCCCAAATTTTCAAGCATTTTTCCTTTTTCATGAGAGGTGCTAATTATGTGGATTTTAGCACCTGTTTCACGGGCAAGGTTTAGCATATTTTCAAATTTTCTGTACTTTGTATCGGAAATTAAAAGGGTGTCCACCGCACCCATGTTCAGATACTTCTCCACTTCACCGGGCCCATACGCGTAAAGTCCTTCTTTCTTTATCTCTTCTAACAACATGTCCACCAACTTCTCTTCCTTAGATACTCTGCTTTCCACCAGCAACTTATTTAGAGAGGATTTGAGAGCCTCGTGAATCCCACGCATATCTCCGTGAGAAGCCTGCACCACACTGTAGTTCTTCAGTTCATTACCCGCAAATTTTATGAAATCTTCCTTGTAAAATCCGGGCCCTAAAATTACGAGCGGATACTCATCGCTTCTTATACTCTTGAGTGTTGAAAGAACCTCTCCAAAAAACTCTTCGTCCTCATCACCCCTCTTCCTTATCGATGCAATTCCCTGTATCCCGTAAGCCCTCAACACTGCAAAAGTTGCCAGCCCATGTTCAAGCCCTAAAAAATACACCTGGGGTTTCTCCGAGTTCTTCACCGCTTCATCGAGCATCTCCCTATCTTCCCTGCTCCAATATGTTTTCACAACTGAAATATCATCTCCAACTCCCACGTTAATGGCCTGATACAACCCCACAACATCCTCAGGACCTGCCTTTATCTTGCCAGATATCCTAAGCCTGTCTGCAAAATCCTGAAACTCTATTTTTTCCACTGCTATTCCTACCCTCATTCGTTTCCTCGCAGTTTTTTTTGCCCTCTGCATATCTCCACTTCTTTCCTCCTTTCTGAATACAGTACCAAACACCAAATCACCAGGAGAAATAACGTTTTTCAAGTACCATAAATCATCAATATTATCCACGTAAATCCTTATCTCGTTCCTCTCTTTTTCTTCTATTTTCATAGGCATCACCAATAGCGCGCATTATTTCATTCTTTATCCTTTCTGTATGGGTACCGTACCAGTATATTCTTTTACAAACAGGACACATATAAAATTCTTCGTGATGTGAATATACATAATCGGGAACCTTTCCAAAAACATCACCTTTGGGCACTTTAAACAGCAGAGAATTGCAAACAGAGCAACGGGTGAGCATTCTTTCGGCTGTTAACCCAAAAAAACCAATCACCTGTCGCAATTGCTGGCGGTAATCCTCACTTTCCACATACAACCCACCACTGCGTCTTGCAAGCTCTTTATCCCTTGTCAGTATTATCCGGTCATCTTTCATGGCAATTTTCAGTATCTCATCATCATTCATATAACCAGAAGGATAGTATGTATCATAACCCATGAATCGTAGATACTTTGCAAGTTTTCCTAACATATGGTCAGCGAGAAACTTCACACTGGGGTTAATGGACTCCTGATTTTTAGTTTTATCGTGCACCTCATGATTATAGATCGATAATTCACACCATTAACACATGACCCTCAGATACCCATAAAATTCCAATAAAAAGGTTTATCTCAAAATTAAACATTCACGTGATAACATGAGTATTATTGACAAAGTGATATCTAAAGTTGAAAACATGCGCGTGCCGCTATGGCTTCTCATACTAATTATAGTCGCGGTAGGAAGCCTCACAGGATACCTCGAATACCTGTTTTTTAATTATCATCCTGCATCAATACTATCTTTCCTTCAGACATCATGCTCATACTACATAATGATGTTCATGTTCGTGCTTTTGTCCATGAAAGTAATCACGGGAGAAAAAATTGAAAAAATAACATCTGCTCTTTCAGTAGCAGTTCCTGTAATATTACTGCCACCAATAATAGATAGATTCGTATTCAACAGAAGCACACCGTACTTGCAACCAACACCGCAAACTTGGGCAAACATGGCACTTAGTTTCTTGCAGAGTAATCCGGAATCTTATTATCACGGACACCAGGTTGCGTTTGGAATTTTAATCATCATGATGGCTACCTACATATATGCAAAAATTAAGAATTTAAGCGTCATTCAAAGGATATCCATCGCAATTTCATCTACATTCACCCTATACATAATGATCATGGCAATAAGTACCCCAGAAATATGGCCAATATATCACGTACTGTATTGCAACTGCCCGAGCGATTATTTTGCAATGGAATACAGAGATATAGCGTATAATTTTGTGTACGTAGTTTTAGCATCGGTGTTTTTCTGGCTTGCTATAATCGTGGAAAATCCAAAAAAAGTCGAAAAATTGATGGAAGACGCGTCACCCCCACGGATTCTTCACTTCTCATTAATGTACGTTCTTGGTTTTTTCGTGCAACTAAATTTTCAGGGTTTGCCTGAAATCTATATCAGGGGAAACATACTCACGCTTTTAGTTGGCATTCTCTCAGCGGCGAGCGGATGGGCATTCGTCGTGGCAATCAACAACTACTACGACAAAAAGGATGATGAGATAACAAACTCTTACAGGGGACTTGCCTCAGGAAAATACACGGACATTAACATAAAAGAATTCATGATTCTCGCTCTCGTTACCGGAGCTTATACCGCTTTAGTAATCGGAGAAACTGCATTTCTAATCTACATATTGTTTACATTTTTAGGATTTTTATACTCGTATCCAAAGATATACTTGAAAAAATATGGCACAAAAACCATAATTATTGGTCTTGGCTCATCACTTCTATTTGCAATGGGATACTTCTCCCCTTGGTACCCTAATCTGACAGCAGCAAATATGAGATTCTGGATATATTTCATAGTACTATTCATTGCATTCTCAGCAGGTAGCGTTATGAACGATTTGAAAGATGTGGAGAGCGACAGGAAAAGGGGAACTATAACTATATTTACTGTATTCGGAAAGAAAAACGGCAAGATAGCTGCGGCGGGATTATTATCCATCGCTTTTTCATTACCCGCTGTACTCGCACCCAGAGTTGCCATTGCATTCTTTGCTCTCGCGGCCATAGGCGCATTTTTCCTGTTCAAAGAGAAGGTGAAGTACATATACCTGGTTTATTTCAGCGAGTACTTCCTGATTCTGCTGTTTCACACATTGTAAATAAGATTACAGGTAAAGGTCGGAGATAAAAATACTATGAAGAAAGGCTATTAAGAACTCTACGGGTGGGAAACGCAATTACAAGCAGTACAACACCTGAAAGGAAAATCACAGCTAAAGAGCCAAGCAAATCCACAAGGTAGCCACCAGCCAAAATGGAGAATACATTAATTGCACCCCTAAATAAAGAACGCACCGAATAAAAACGACCCATTATGTTTCTGGGTACTGCTTTCTGGAAAATAGTCATGAAGCCATCCATCTCAAGCGTGGAGGCAAAAGTGGACAACACAATAAGGATAATGAATAAACTTATTTTATAAACATAAAAAGAAAACACAATTGGTATAATTGCAATAAGAACTGTCAGTATACCCTCCCATATTACGGAATTTACCGCATATTTACCGGCCATTTCTGGCTCTAAGAACCTGTGCATAATTAGGGGTACGATTACAAATAGAAGAGCGCTTAGAGAGCTGTAAGCTCCGTAAATAAAAGATGGCATTTTCAATATCTCAAAGCAGTATTGAATGTACGCGGGTGTCTTTGTTATAACCACAAATGTGAATACAAAATCATAAATCAAAATCAAGTGCAAAAGGAAAGGTCTCTTTTTTAGAATTTTGAAAATCTCCGAATATTTTACATGTTTTTTATCACGAACATCGCTAACCTCCGGAACTTTGGTAATGACCCACAAGATAAGAGCAATAAGGTATAATGTAAATACCATAAGAAGCACCAAATAAAAATGGAAATACGAGTATAAATACGCACCTAACAGGTATGCAATAAAGTAGGAGATTCCTATAGATATCACCCACAAATTGTTTGCATACATTAAATTCTCATCACCTACAACATTGCGCACGGATATAGTGTAATCCACTCTGAAATAGCTCTCAAAAAACAAGAGGAGTGAGAAGACAGTTATAAGCCATAATAGACTGTTTGAAAAGCAAAGGGGAACAAGAGATACGATAGAGAGAAAAATAGATAACAATCCCAATTTGTATTTGGAGTGCCTGTCAACATGGGTACCTACCACCGGAGAGAGAAAAGAAGGAATTGCAGACATGAGCAGGTATGGAATAGAAGCTATTAGAGCAGAACTGTAAATATGCCACAATGATAAAAGAATGTACATCATGAATAACCCAATACCCGTGCCCAGCGATATATTAGAAAAATAAATCGCAAAAAACCTGCCTGGCAGTTTAAATTTCAAAAATATGCACCCCCATTAAAAAAATAACAACTGAAAAAGAATAGGGACAAGTAGCAAAACTCCTTAAAGATGTCCATATCGTACGAGAAATAAATAATAGTATTTTATGATTTTGAAATCCAAAAATTTTAGGACAATTCATTTTGGAACAATTCAACAAACTGACAAATGGATACGGACACAATAATACCCATTGAATTAATTTCTCAAAATCAAAAAACAGTAAAATACACGGGGAACATGGAGGAAGTATGCAAGGCAAAGAAAAGTTAGAATGGGCAATGTCCCACATGGACGTCCTCTCGGAGATACGGAGGGATTTTATAAATAAAAAACCTTTTAAAGGGCTGAAAATTGGCATGGCCCTGCACGTTGAAGCAAAGACGGGCATTTTGGCTCTTACCCTTCGGGATGGCGGAGCCAATGTGCGCTTGGCATCGTGCAATCCGCTAAGCACAGATGACGAGGTTGTAGAAGCGCTAAGAGCAGAGGGATTAAACGTTTACGCAAAGAAGGGAGAAAATAGAGAAGAGTACTACGAAAATTTACACAAAGTGCTTGAATTTGAACCTAACATTATAATCGACGATGGCGGTGACCTTACCACTCTGCTTCATGAAGAATACGCTCACATTGAAATCATGGGTGGCAACGAGGAGACCACCACAGGAGTTATGAGATTGAAGGTCATGGAGAAAAAGGGAGTACTTCGTTTTCCAATGTTCAATGTAAACGACGCAAAGATGAAGCACCTCTTCGATAATCGCTACGGAACCGGTCAGAGCACCCTTGACGGTATTATGAGTGCCACAAATTTAGCTATCGCAGGAAAAACGGCAGTGGTGGCAGGCTACGGCTGGTGCGGACGAGGTGTGGCAATGCGCATGAGGGGCATGGGCGCTAATGTCATTGTGACGGAAATAAATGCAGTGAAGGCGATAGAAGCGCGTATGGACGGTTTTCGCGTAATGCCGATGATTGACGCGGTTAAAGAAGCGGATCTTATTGTCACGACCACCGGAATGAAAAATATACTCAGAAAAGAGCATTTTAAAGAGATAAAAGACGGTTGCATACTCGCAAATTCAGGGCATTTTGACAACGAGATAAACAAAAAAGATTTAGAAGAGATGGCAAAGAGCAGAAAGAGAATAAGAAAGTACGTGGAAGAGTATAATCTCGGAGACAGAAAAGTGTACCTTTTGGGGGATGGAAGATTGATAAACCTCGTAGCAGGGCAAGGGCACCCTGTAGAGATAATGGACATGAGCTTTGCCATTCAAGCTTTAACCGCAGAGTACATTGCATCACATAAATCCCTCGCGCCTAAGGTGTACCCTGTGCCAGAGGAAATTGACAATTACGTGGCAAGATTGAAACTCAAGGCGATGGGCATAAAAATAGACGAGCTTACAGAAGAGCAAAAAAGGTACCT
>WAOD01000083.1 GCA_015521465.1 DHVE2 group archaeon | reverse complement strand
TATGCGGATAAAGGCTATGACTCTTTATGCAACATACGATTTGTTCTTGAAAGGAAGGAAATACTGTACATTGCAATCCGTGAGAACGCACATAGGGGATTGTGTAAACGATTACTGAAAAATGGCAAATCTCTAAAATGGAAGAAAAAATATTTGCATAGAAATATCGTGGAATCTGTATTCCATTCTTTCTACATCGCTTCTAAGCTCCTTCTTTTCAAAGTCCTCGCTTATGACCTCTATATTTACCTCATTATTTTTATCTCCCTTTTTCCTTGTTTTCTCAAGAATTCAACTTGCCCGTGAGAGGGTAAAATCAATATATCAAAACCGACAACACATATTTTAAATCTAATAAAAATTACTCTCAAAAAAGTTATTTACAAACACCGCTTTCTCAAAGTATGTACATATATTATCCAGGCAAGTCTTTTCCTTCCCTTTCAGTCACAGGAGCACACTGCGCTCTAAAATGCAAGCACTGCAACGGCAAATACCTGCAGCACATGATACCCGTGACTACCCCTGAAAAGTTAATTGAATTCGCAAAAAACAACGATGGAAAAATATCTGGATTCCTTTTAAGCGGGGGGTCAACCATAGAAGGAAAAGTTCCACTGAAAAGATACACCCAAGCAGTAAAATGGATTAGAGAAAACACATCTTTGAAAATAAACATACATACTGGAATCATTGACAGGGAGGATATTACGTATCTGGAGGAAATGGCGCCGCACCACATCTCCTTTGATGTGATTGGTTCAACAAAAACCATAAGAGAAGTGCTTGGAACTTCAAAAACCAAGGAAGATTACTTTAAAGCCTTGGATTTGCTGGATAGCACTACTCTAAATTACTCACCTCACGTGATTGCAGGGCTACACTTTGGGAAGGTACTTGGGGAATATGATGCGATAGACAAAATAAAAGATTTAAAAAGATTCAGTAACCTCGTGCTCATAATTCTCATACCCACAAAAGGAACGCCAATGGCAGACATTAAAATAGATAGAAAAGAAATAATATCATTTTTCAAGTATACTCTCGATTTAATTCCACCAAAAAAAGTTGTGCTTGGATGCATGCGCCCACGCTCATTCTTGGATGTGGAATTTCTATGCGTCGAGCGACGGTGCAAGGGCATAGTGATTCCTTCGTTAAAAACCCTTAAAATGTTAAAGGAAGAAAAAGATGAGGTTATTAAAAAAGACATGTGTTGTGTTTTTTGAGCACGGGCAAATTTTAAATGGAACACCAATATATTCCCGTATGAGATTATTTGGAACCAACGGGATAAGAGGAGTAATAGGCGAAGATTTTACCCCCGACTTCTTAGCAAAAATAGGTATGGCTATAGGGACATATCTGTCAGAAGGCTCTACTGTAATAGCCGGACGGGACCCGCGCGTTTCCGGGGACATGGTTCAAAACGCAGTAATATCTGGGTTGCTATCAACTGGAATAGACGTGATAGATATAGGAATAGCACCAACTCCGGCTGTACAGCTATACACTAAAAATCACGGTGATTTTGGATTGATAATAACTGCATCTCACAATCCCCCACGGTTCAACGGAGTAAAGGCAATTGCGGGCGATGGAACCGAGCTATCCCGGAATGAAGAGAGAAAAATAGAGGATATATATCAGAAGGAAAGATTCAGAATTGTGCCCTGGGACAGAACAGGCATATATTCCCCAGGCGGAGATGCAAATTCGGAGTATGTAAGAAGAATTCTTGATAATGTGAATGTTGAAAAAATAAAAAATAGAAAGTTTAAAGTTGCCATAGATTGTGCAAACGGGGCATCATCTCTCACATCTCCGTATCTCTTAGAAGAGCTGGGTGTTAAAGTAGTATCTCTGAACTGTCAGCCCGATGGTCGTTTTCCAGGACACGAGAGCGAGCCCAAGCCTGAAAATTTAAATGATCTTATGATCTTAGTAAAGGAGGGCGATTTTGATTTGGGAGTTGCCCACGATGGAGACGCGGACAGGGTCATATTCGTGGATGAAAAGGGCAATTTCATCCCTGGAGACAAGTCCCTGGCATTGGTGGCAAAGTACATTCTTGAAAATGGGGATATAATAGTGACACCAGTTAGCTCATCCATGGCCATAGAGGAAATTGCAAAAATGAATGGTGCGAAAGTGGTTTATACCAAAGTAGGTGCTCCAATAGTTGCCAGGAAAATGATTGAAGTGAAAGCTAAATTTGGCGGTGAAGAAAACGGTGGCATGATTATCCCGGAGATGCAGTACTGCCGCGATGGAGCCATGGGGCTTGCTAAGGTTCTGGAAATAATGGCCAGCACGGGAAAAAATCTGTCTGAATTGATTAATGACCTGCCTCAGTATCACCAGGGAAAAATCAGCGTGCCATGTGCAAACAATAAAAAAGATGATGTGCTGAAAGAGCTTGAAAAAGAGTTTTCTGAAGAGAATACCATAACTATAGACGGCGTAAAAATTGTAGGGGAGAATTGGTGGGTTCTAATTAGACCGTCTGGCACGGAACCAATATACAGGATTTATGCAGAAGCTAAGACGAAAGAGAAACTTGAAGAACTAATAGAAAAATACAGAAAAATACTGGAGGAAATCATCCAGAAATTTTAGTTTTTATATTATTTTTCATTCAGGTACTCTCTCAAAATTTTTATGGCGCAGAACTCCCCGCACATTGTACATACCTGCGGGCTGTGAGGGTACCTCTCTTTTCTAATTTTTATTGCATTCTCCTTGTCTATGCTAAGATTTAACTGCTCGTCCCAGCGCAGGGACGCACGTGCCCTTGACATCTCGTAATCCCATTTGTACTCTTCTTCAAATCTCGTGAGATTAACAGCATGCGCGGCTATTCTCGTGGCTATTACTCCCAATTTTACCTCTTCCTCGTTCGGCAGGGCGAGATGTTCCGCAGGGGTCACATAGCACAGAAAATCCGCACCCGCCCTGGCAGCCAGCGCACCGCCGATGGCCGCGGTGATATGGTCATACCCGGATGCGATGTCTGTCACTAAAGGACCAAGAACATAAAATGGTGCGTTGTCCGTGGCAATCTTAGCCATCTTTACATTCGCTTCCACCTGGTCAATTGGAATGTGCCCCGGACCTTCAACCATGGCTTGAACATTTTTCTCTCTTGCTTTCTTAACTAATTTGCCTATTGTGTATAGCTCGTGAATCTGCAGGAAATCAGTTGCATCCGGTAATCCTCCTGGCCTAAGACCGTCCCCTAAACTTATTGTTGCATCGTATTCAGCAAGTAATTCTAAGAGATAATCGTAATTCTCGTAAAACGGATTCTCCTGGCCGTTGTGCAGAATCCACGCTGCATGGAAAGTGCCTCCGCGGGATACTGTGCCCACCACGCGGAGATGATGCTTCATTTTTTCAACGGCTTCTCTCGTGACTCCAACATGAATGGTAAGGAAATCCACACCATCTTTTAAATGGGATTCCACCGCATTGAACATGTCGTCGGGGCTCATCTCCACTATCGCTTTTTTTCTCTCCAACATCTGCCAAGCAGCCTCGTAAATGGGCACCGTTCCCGTAACCATTGGAACTTCGCTCATTATCTTCTTTCTAATCTCGGGTAAATTTCCACCGGTGCTGAGGTCCATTATCGCATCTGCCCCGTACTTTTTTGCAATTTTTGCTTTGCGCACTTCTGCCTCAACATCCACAATGTCCATAGAAGTCCCAATGTTCGCGTTTAACTTCACGCGCAATCCAGAGCCAACTCCAACAGGCTCTATATTATGCTTTGCGTTTTTCAAAATTACCACATGACCTCTGGCTACGGCTCTCCTCAATTTCTCAACATCAATTCCCTCTTTATCCGCTATGAATTTTATCTCGGGAGTGTATTCTCCATTCTTTGCACTTTTCATTTGCATGAAAGTCACCTTTTGGTACATTAACGTTCACTAAATAAGCGTTTCTAAACAAAACTGTGTATTAAACGATGTTAATCCCACATGGTAAGAAATTGACAGCTAAATCGATCATGCGTTTGAATCCGAAAACATCTTGGACCCTTGAAATCATAATAGCAGTAAAAAGCTTGGATAGGAGATTGACACGGACGTAGATAAAACCGCAGACGTCATACACACCCATGCAGGAAGCTTAGAAACTAATAAAGATTAAAAAATTACAAAATGCCCTCCAATTCTCTTTTTAGATTTTCTAACCTTTTCTTTGTATTTTCATAGCATTCCTTGGATACCTTCCCGTTCTCTTTATCCATTTCCAGCTTGAAAAGGAGATTATTTACCTTATTCAGTTCCTCACGCAACGCATCATGCATAGAGCTATTTTCCAGCTTATTATTTTTCTTTTTCTTGATAAATAGCATAATTAACGGGATTTAAACCAAGTATATATCATTTTATATAATACCATATAACCCTGCAAATTATCCACATCCATTACACAAAAGCATTTGTTATTAAAAGATATCACAAATCTTAAATACCACATTGCCAATATGATTACCTATGGAAGAGGACGGCATCGTTGATTTGCCAATGCGCCTTTTAATTGTCGCGGCAATACTCGTGTTCACAGTACCTGTTGTTATGGGTGTTGTTAATTATTACTCTGCGGCAGCAGATGAAGAGCAGTTGGCCGCAGGGGTCAATTACTTAAAGCAGCAAATTAAAATAGTGTTCGCCCAGGGAGATAATGCATCCATGGTTGTGAGAGTATCATTTCCCTATGGCACAGATTTTGTGAAAATTGGGGGAAAAATTGGAACGGCAGATGCTCATCTTATAAAATATAAAATGAGAAACGGAGTAGAAAGATACACTGTGGTCAATTACGGAAATCTGGGAATACAAATGACTGATAATGGCAAGACACTCTGGATTGTGGGCGGAACCTACAATTTGGTTATTACCAAAATGAAAGCCCCCATTGATTTGAACGGTGACGGATTGCTTAATGATTATTACATAAATATACAGGTGAGGAAAGTATGATTGATTTTGTACTTTCTAAGATTACCGTCTCTATATTATCTTTATCACTAATAGCTTTGGCGATTGGGTACTTTATATACATTGACGAAGCAGCATACGACACTCAGGCACAGCAAATAGCTAACATGGTAGCGTCTAGAATCGACGAGATAGCTTCTCAAAACATGGAAGTAAGGGCACTGTTTGTATACAACTCAAGCGAGGGAATACAACTACCCCCGAGAATTGGAGGACAGTACTACACTCTATACATAGGTAGTAGAGCAGTAACTATAAGGTTAGAGGGACGAAACACATATGGATACACAGCATATATTCACGCTCAGGTTTACACGTTCAACCCAAAGATATTAGATGGGAAAAAGGTAACCAGTGAGATGCTTTACCAGTTGCAGGTATCAAAAGGGCCCCTTAAAACACACACCCAGGCATTCTACGTGGAGCAAAAGTACATGCTGGTGGATGGGTTGTGGAAATACGTAACTTTTGTGTATCTGAAATAATGTTTTAATCATAAAAATTCTCTCCAGCCTTTTTAATTTTTAATAAATTTTTTAAATATGCGTATTGAACAGTGAATAGTGAAAAATGATGAGATGAGAAATTTAAAAAACACGGCTGCCAGTTCCAACCACTCCCTTTACCCGAGCCCCCGGAGCTATTGCAGTGTGCGCACCTATCATAGTTCCCACATCGATACTCACATTTATTCCGGTATGCACATCGTCACCCATAATAACTCCCAGCTTTCTGCGTCCAGTGTCAACAATATTACCTTTCACAGGCACCTTGATATTTTCCTCATCCAATCTCAAATTGGCTATTTTTGTTCCAGCACCCAAGTTGCAGCCCTCTCCTATTATGGAGTCGCCCACATAGTTAAAATGAGGAACCTTTGCACCGCTCATCACAATGGATGCTTTCACCTCACACGCATTGCCTATATGACAGTTATCTCCAATTACTGTGTACGGCCGTATATACGCGTTTGGTCCTATTTTGCAGTTTTTACCTATGAAAACAGGACCTTCTATGTAAGTCCCGCTCATTATCTTTGTACCTTCCCCAACGCACAGGTTGCCGTGAATCGTCACCCCTTCCTCAACTTCACCACGAATTTCACAATTTATATTGTCAAACAATTTCCTGCTAGCTTCAAGCATGTCCCAGGGCATTCCCAGGTCCATCCAAAGCCCGTCGTATTTTACAATTTTCACCACCTTCTCCCTGGCAAGAAGGTTTATCGCATCGGTAAGTTCTATCTCACCCCTAGGAGACACGTGCACAGAATGCAGCTTGTCGAATATCTCGCGGGTGAAAACGTATATACCTGCATTAATCAATCCAGATGAACCAGGAACTTTCTCCTTTATTGCCTCCAAATTGTCTGTGCCTACCAGCAATCCGTACCGCTCTGCATTATCTTTATACACACCCACAAGGGCATTTTCGTACCTCAAAACCTCTTTTATAATTTTTCCATCAAAAAGCAAATCACCGTTAACCACCAAAAATCTGTCATCATCAAATTGCTCAGCATAAAGTACGGCGTGTCCGGTGCCCATTCTTTGCTCCTGGTAAACATAATCTATTTTTGCATCTCTGTACCGATCACCAAATCTTTCCACTATGCGACGACCCTCGTA
The DNA here is from genome assembly GCA_015521465.1 of DHVE2 group archaeon. GTDB lineage: Archaea > Thermoplasmatota > Thermoplasmata > Thermoplasmatales > Aciduliprofundaceae > JAADDK01. Next base: position 4,867 of record WAOD01000083.1, on the reverse strand, counting down.
CCCAATTAACACGCTTATTTTATCTATTCCCGCATCTACAACTGCATCTAACACATATTCAATTATTGGTTTATTCAAAACAGGAATCAGTGGCTTTGGCCTTGTATCCGTTAATGGCCACATGCGAGTGCCTTCACCTGCTGCTAAAATGAACGCGCGCATAGGCGGAGAAAAGATGGAAAATATAAAAATATTGGCCACTTCATATGTAGAGAAAATAAAAGGAATAGTTATCAAGAGAGGAATGGATAAACCCGGAAATTAATCGGAACATATATAATAGTCCACTGCATTTAACGGCTGCATGAACTTTCACCTGCACAGCACATGGAGCGATGGCGTTTACACCCCAGAAATAATAGTGAAAGAAGCCATAAAGAGAAAAATAGACAAGATAGCAATTACAGATCATTACCAGACCTCAAAAACAGCATCACTGCCACCCAAGTACCTGAAAATGTACGTTGATGACATCAAAGCACTCAGAAAAAAGTACGGTGAGGAAATAGACATATACATAGGCCTGGAGATAGATTTTTCCCCAAGAACAGACATAGAGAATCTACCTGAATTTGAGGACGTGGATTTTTTACTTTTTGAGTATGTACAGGACGAGCTGTGGGATGGTTACCCGCTCTGGATGCTCCTTGATCTCCGCAAGAAATACGAGCAGCCTGTGATTCTGGCGCACAACGAGATAAGCAGAAATTTCAGAGATGTGGATTACACTTCACTGGCAAGGGTAATGGAGTCGGATAACATTGGGATAGAACTGAACACCAACTACAATTACACGAAATTGGACATGCCTTATTACCGTTTGGCTGAAGATTTTTTTGCAGTGCTGAGGGAGTTCAAGGTACCAATTTCTGTTGGCAGCGACATGCACGATGATTTGAACGAGCTTGCGCAGGTAGAAGATGCATTTTCGTTCATACAGGATATGAAGCTTGAGGATAATTTCAAGCTATTTCTAAGCGAGGTGAGCAAATATGAAGAATAAAGTAGCAATTATTTGTGGAGCGAGCAGGGGAATAGGCAAGGCAATAGCTGAAGAGTTTTTTATGAGGGGGGCCAATGTGGCCATTTGCGCCCGGAACGAAGAAAGATTGCTGGATGTTATGCGCTCCCTGAGCTTTAGAGCTGTTAACGAGCTTCATGACCGCAATGCGGTTAATAGAATAATAGCAATACCCGCCGATGTTCGCGATTACGGCGCACTGCAGAGAGTATTCAAGGAAACTGTGGAAAATTACGGAACAATACACATCCTTGTGAATAATCATGGAGGACCCCCCGCAGGGTACTTTGAAGATTTTACGGACGAGGACTGGTTCGATGCCATAGACCTTGTTTTAATGAGTGTGATTCGCACCACAAGGCTTGCAGCGCCGTACATGAAAAAGCAGGGCTGGGGAAGGATAATAAACATCACATCCATGAGTGTAAAGCAGCCCATAGATAATCTCTTGCTGTCCAATTCTCTTCGTTTAGCAGTGGTGGGCATGGCAAAGACGCTCTCTGTGCAATGGGCAAAATATGGAATAACAATTAACAACATAGCTCCAGGGCCAACAAGAACGGAGAGACTCGAAGAGCTTAGCAGAGCAAGAGCGGAACGGGATGGAATAACTTACGAGGAAGCACTTTCATTATGGGTTAAAGATGTCCCAATGGGGCGGCTTGGAAAACCAGGAGAAGTGGCAAAACTGGCAGCGTTTTTGGCAAGTGAAGACGCATCTTTCATCACCGGAACAACTATACAGGTGGACGGGGGAGCTGTGCGGTTTGTACTGTGAATAAAGCAAATTACAATAGTGTGTTTATCCTTCTATTTTTAAGCAAAGGATATTATGCTTTGATTTCTTAATGCACGGTATGAACAGCCGCTCTGAGAAAAGTTCCGCAAATTCTCAAGGTGACAATATGTTGCTGGAGTACATGGGTGTGACCATGATAATAGTGGGCGCAGTTTTTCTTCTTATTATGGATTTCATAGCAAGATTTTTGATTTTTCTGCTTGGACTCTTATTATTTATGGGAGGTGTCCTATTTATCGTGTATGGTATTTTTCATCCCTCCTACAAATATCGTAAAATGATTTTGGGGATTGGTATTTTTTCGCTCATCACGGGCATTTTCGCTTTGGCACTTCCAGATATTATGGCAGCACTAATCACGTTAATAATTGGAATTTTCTTCGCTGCCCATGCGCTCATTGCTTTCATAGCATCTTATATAAATAAAGAGAGACGCAGCAATAACATTGGAATAGGAGTAATAAATTCCCTGTTCTCTATCTTGGTCTTTGCGCACTGGCCCCATAGCAGCATGGCAATAATCGGTTTCTTCATAGCACTGGACTTTGTAGTTGATGGAATCTGGCTGTTAATACTGTCAAGAGATGTGAAAATGAAAAAAAGATACGGAGATAAAATATAATCAAGAAGTGTCATCGCTTATTTTTCGTAATTTTCTAAAAATTTCAAAATGTCTAAATATTCATCTTTAATTTTATAGTCTTCTTTTTCTAACTACCCTAAAATACATATAATTAATTTTAAATAAGAATAACTACTTAACTCATTATTTCCTACACACATGGATCCTGCAAAAATACCCTGCACCGTAGACTCTTCTGCATCTATACATATCCATGGCTTTGAAGAAAGGTCTCTCGGAACAAAAACATATTTTACGCCATCATCCTCCACTATAATTTGCTTAAATGAAGAGCATATTATATGATTTGATCCATTTCTCAAATTTATAATACAATCCATTGAAATATTGGTATCAAAAGATATCCATATTTTTTTCATATACATATCAACAACTAAATTCACAAATAATTCACAATCACAATCACGACCATTTGTAAACTCTAAAAAACAGCTGTAATTACCAAAGATATTGGTGAGAACATTAAAGGTCTTGACAATTTTCGGATCAATTTTTTCAGGATTTTTTAAATATGAGCCCCTATTATATAAACATTTGTTTTGGTCAGATTCCTAAAACGTTTTTCTAATTTTGATATTACAGAATGCAATATTATAGGATGATTTCCATTGACATCTTGACCGAAATAAACTTTCGTTGCATACTTCTTGATATCGTCAACAAATTCCCTCACATGTTCATCCATCCTCTTCACCTCTCCTTTGAGAGGTAATCAAACATAATTAACTTTTCCAATACTACATTGTCACTCATAAAAAGATATGAAAAGATTGAGCCATATGAGAGCGGGCCCGCCGGGATTCGAACCCGGGTCGTGGATTCCGAAGACCCACAGTCTATCCTGGCTAGCCTACGGGCCCATATTCATCTATCAAAGGTAATTGTGTGAACGGATATTATCTTTCCGCTGAAAATTCATTTTTGCTCTGCCAGGAGATATTTCCATATACAATTTAAAATCACTGCACAAGAAACGAATAAAAATAATTAAGAATTATGAGGATATGTTTTTATTTTTTAGGAATTAAAAGCTTTATCTCCACTAAGTTATCCCCAGAGCATTCTTCAATGAGGATATCCTTCGCGCCAGTCACTTCTGCTATTTTTTTAAGAACAGCGTAAGATGCCTTTACCATTCTTGTAACCTTCACCGCAACCACGTACTCTCCAAAGAAATTTTCCGCAATTCCTTTGATTTCAAACAGGTGCTCATCCATCTTACCAAATTTTTCGTTAAGTTTTCTAACAGCAGCTTCTGGATTCATGATATCACCTCAATCGCAGGTTCCTTCACGACATGATGCACTCTCCGTGGCATCCATCTTTAGATATTCATCTGGAAACAGTTTCAATTGCAACATCTCTTTCTCCTTCCTCTTGAAGAGGGATTCCACGTCTCTGGTACCATGGTGTATAACCTGCTCGCTTTTACTTTTATCCCTGTAAATGGTAACTCCCTTGCACTTCAATCGATTTGCCAGAGTATAAACGCGCTCCACATCGTCTATCGTGGCACTGTTTGGCAGGTTAACTGTTTTGCTAACTGCATTATCCACGTATCTCTGAAACGCTGCCTGCATGGCCACGTGCCATTCTGGCGCAATTTCATGAGCAGTTTTGAACAGTCTACGCAAGTTCTCCGGCAAATTCACATCATGAAGTGTTCCGGTCTTAGCTATTTGCATCATAAGTTCTTCAGAATAAAAACCCTGCTTCTTGGCCAGCTCTTCAAATAAAGGATTTACTTCCAACAATTCCTCGCCATTCAAAACCTTCCTGACAAAAACTATTGCAAATAGAGGCTCAATGCTTGAAGAAGTGCCTGCGATTATTGAAATGGTGCCTGTGGGCGCAATTGTGGTCGTGGTAGCATTCCTTATTTTTATTCCTTTCTTCCACCACTCGCTGCCTTCCCACGCCGGGAACACTCCGCGCTTCTCCGCCAATTTCATGCTCGCCCTGTGCGATTCGTCGTTTATGAATTTCATCACCTTCTCCGCCAATTTCACCGCTTCCTCGCTGTCGTACGGAATTCCGAGCTTTATCAGCATCTCTGCCCAGCCCATGACACCCATTCCAATTTTGCGAGTGCTTCTCGTAACTTTTTCAATCTGCGGAAGAGGAAAGTTGTTAGCGTCAATCACGTTATCCAGCAGGTGTACAGCCTTCCAAGTCACGTATTTTAGGCGCTCCCAGTCCACCTTTCCATCCTTTACAAATAAGGATAAGTTTACGGAGCCCAAGTTGCACGACTCGTACGGAAGCAAAGGCTGCTCTCCGCACGGGTTCGTGCTCTCTATCTCCCCTAAATGTTTCACGGGATGCCTCCTGTTTATTTCATCTATAAATATTATTCCCGGGTCTCCGGTCTTCCACGCCTGTGTCACTATGAGATTCCAAACCT
>WAOD01000082.1 GCA_015521465.1 DHVE2 group archaeon | reverse complement strand
GTTCATGGGCGTTAAAGTTAAGATGGTCACAGGAGACCACGGTTCCATTGCAAAGCACATAGGAGAGATGCTTGGCATCGGAAATAAGGTAGTATCCATGGGTAAACTGGAAGAATTGAGGAAAAAAGGAAGAGATGTTGCCACGGTTGTTGAGAACGCTGACATATTTGCGGAGGTGTTTCCTGAGCACAAGTTTGAAATCGTGGACGCACTCCAAAAGAAAGGGCACCTAGTTGCCATGACAGGTGACGGGGTAAACGACGCACCGGCTTTGAAAAAGGCTGACTGCGGTATTGCCGTTAGCGGGGCAACGGATGCAGCCAGGGCTGCGGCCGCCGTGGCATTGCTTGAACCGGGATTGACAGTTATAGCTGATGCAATTAAAGAGGCACGCAAAATATTTGCGAGAATGGAAAGCTACGTGATTTATCGCATAACCGAGACAATAAGAGTGCTTTTCTTTATCACGCTGTCTATTATGATCTTCAACTTCTACCCCATAACTGCCCTCATGATTGTCATGCTGGCGCTTCTAAATGATGTACCCATACTTGCAATTGCCTACGACAATGTCAATGTCCACAACAAGCCTGTGAAGTGGCACATGCACAAGGTAATCATACTATCAAGCATACTTGGAATAGGTGGTGTAGTAAGCTCCTTCCTGCTATTCTACATAGCCAAGGATTACCTAATGCTAAGCGCAGCCGCAATACAGACCTTCGTATTCCTGAAATTAGCAGTGGAAGGTCATCTAACAATATTCGTGTCCAGAACTGAAAAGCATCTGTGGTCCAAACCATGGCCCAGCGGAGCGCTATTCTGGGCAGCAGTGATCACAAAGTTAATAGCAACGGCCATAGCAGGATTCGGTTTGCTCGTGGCCCCGATAAGCTGGTGGCTCATTGGAGTGATCTGGGCATGGGCACTTACATGGATGTTCATACTCGACCAGTTGAAAGTCTGGTACGTGAAATCAACGAAATCCATGTACTGATTTTCCCATTTTATTTTTTGATTTTCATTTTTGGTTTATTGCGTGTAAAAACACATATACCACTTTTGCATATCTACACATGTGAACACTGAAAAATTTGTAAACAGGGTAAAAGAACTCACACGTCTGACATCCAATCTTGAAAAAGTAAGGAAGGGGGAAGGTAGGATTGTACTAATAGAAGGGGCTGCAGGAGTGGGCAAAACAGCGCTTGCCAGAAAATTCTTATCACAGGTGAAAGATGCCGAAATTCTTAGTGCAAGGGCAACTACCGACACGAGATTTACCCCGTATCACCTATTCACACAGGCTCTCAAAAATTACGGAGACTTGCACTCAATAAAAATTGAACAGGAGAGAAGGAAAATAGAGGATTTAAGCCAGGACTTTGTTGTGCGTCCAAGAATGATATTCGTGGACGAAATAGAAAACGGTGCAGGGCTCTTTCTATTCAATAATCTGACTGAGGAGTTGCCCGGCATTCACGTGGCAGTTAAAATGCCCGAGAGAAACCATAACCTCTGGCTCACAGAGGTCAAAACAGATATACCAAGAGCCAGCCCCACCAATATAGAGTTTGACATATTACCCAAGATATACGATTTAGCAGGGAATCAGAAAATGAACGTTATTTTCATAGAAGACATTAACTACCTTATCTACGCGAACGGCATAGACAGGGTTGTAGAGTTCCTACATTCTCTCTATTCATTCGCAAGCGGAAAAAATATAGTAATTGTATCGGGACACTCGGAACATTTGGATGATGATGAAAAGAGCAAGCTATTTTCATGCTTTGACGAGATTGTTTCTCTGGACATACACTACGAAAGGGGAACAAAAACACTATTTTTCGTGTCCAGCATAGATGATGTCAATTCGCAAAATCAGGTAATTTTCACCTCAAGGAAAGGAATTAAAGGTAAGATAATAGGTGAACCTCCCCTCACCCCACATCGCCTGGATTTTGAAATATATGAGAGCGTAATCCAAGAAATCGAAAAGGGAAAAGATGTGATTTTAGACTGTATACCGTACTTAATTCATTACCACGGCGTAAGAAAGATATACATATGGCTAAAATCCATAGCCGATTTTGCTGCAGTCAAAGGTAGAAGGATTTACGTGGTCACCACCGGTTTAAGTGAACACCACATAGACGTACTTAAAAACATAGTTGATGTCTCGAACATAGAGAAGAAAACTTCTTACGAGGAGTTAGACGAGACAAGCGCAATCAAGTTCTATGACTACATTCTCGGTTTTCTTGAGTACAACTCAAAGAAAGTAATGGAAGTTATTTTTCTTGAAGACCTGCAATGGGCAGACAAGAGCTCCTTGGAGCTGCTTCTTTACCTTGCAAGAAACATAGGAAGAAGTCGCATATTCATTATTGCCACTTATCGCGGGCATGATTTGGTTAGCGACGAGGAGGCATCTGAGCTAATAGAGAATATTCAAAACCTGGATACTGCAGACTTGATACGTTTAAGGAACCTTACAAAAGACTGTGTCCACGAACTCTTAAAAAGTGTAAACCCCGAAATTTCAGAAGATGATGTGGAGTACATCTTCGAAAAAAGCGAGGGAAATCCCCTTCTGGCACTTACAATTCTTGAGCAAATAGATAAGGTAGATATCAGGGTGCCAGAAACTATACGAGAGAGTGTGGAAATACAGTTAGAGAACCTTGACGATAGAACACTTCACTTTTTGACCTACCTTTCAGTAATCGGGGACATGGTTCCCACATACATCTTAGATAAAGTGTATCCCCGGTGGAGAGAACGTATTAAGAAAGTGGAAGGGAAATTTGTAAAGTTGGAAGATGACCATGTGGAATTCACGTACAGCATATATAGAGAAATAATTTACAAACTTGCGCCTAAGGATACCCGAATGGACATTCACAGAGAGATTGCAGAAATCTACGAAAAAATGGGTGATGTGGTGCGAGCAGCCAATAATTACTACTTCGCAGGTGATGTACGTGCGCTTAAACTACTCAAGAAAGCAGCAGAGGCAAGCATAAGGGACCTGGCAATAAGGGACGCAGTGGATTATTGCAAGATGGCACTGGACATTGCAAAGAAATACAGGTTGAAAGAAGAAATAATCCAGATATACGAGAGAACCGGCGATTACTACAGAATGACCGGTGAATATCAGAAGGCAATAGAAATGTATGAAAGCACGCTGAGCGCAGGAAATCCCAACACTGTATCAGTAGGCACGAAAATAGGTGAATGCTACGAACGCCTTGGCAACTACGATAAAGCATATGTAATATTACAAAAGTATCTGCAAATAGCAAAGGGACTGGAAAAAGGAAGAATAACTGGTAAAATCGGCATAATAAAATGGCACATTGGAGAATTCGAAGAGGCGCGCACGTACCTTGAAGAATACCTAAAAGTCGCAAAGAAATACAATAGCCTGGAAGACGAAGCCGAAGCGTACAGAAATATAGCAATAATATTCTACTACTATTCAAAGTACGACGAAGCGCTGAAATACGCTAAAAAGGCACTTAGCAAAGCGATAGAATCTGGAAAATACGATATAATTGCAAATTCGTACAATGTAATTGGCGTTATATACAACCACAAGCACATGATTGATGAGGCCCTGGAGTACTTCAAAAAATACTTAGACATAGCGGAAAAGATGGGAAACTATGACTACATATCCAAAGCTTACAACAACCTTGCACTTATTTACGACTACAAAGGCAATTTCGCCCTGGCAAAGAGCTATTATCTGCGTTCCCTTGAGATGAACTTCAAGCTTGGTAACAAGAGAGACCTGTCAATATCGTACAACAACGTGGCAGTTATAGAAAGCGAGTACGGAGACAGTATGAAGGCTATTGAGTACCTTAAAAAGAGCCTGAAATATGCCGAGGAAATTGGTGATACGTACAACCTGTGCGGTGCCTATATAAATCTGGGCTCATTTTACATGCAAATAAGGTATTACGAGGAGGCAATTGATTCTCTCAAAAGCGCAATAAAGATAGCGGAAAGGGAGGACTACTTTTCATCGCTGGTGGGTTCGTACTCCCTGATGATTAAAATCCACGTAGAATTAGGAAAAATAAATGAAGCTAAAAAATACCTGAAACTTGCTGAAAAATATGTGGGAAAGTCTGAGGATATATACGACAGACTCACATTCTTCGAAACGAAAATAGACTATCTAATTGCAGCAAACAGAATAAACGAAGCTGAAGATTTACTGGAAGATTCAATAAAGATAGCAATGGAACTGAAAGACGATAACGAACTGAACATTTTGGACGAGTACCGGGCAAGGATAAGATGCGTTCGTGGGGACTACAACACCGCTGAGATATACTTTGAAAGAGTTATAGAATATCTAAAAAGCAAAAACAGGAAAAAACAGTTGGCGGAAGCATATAGATATTACGCAGAGTGTCTGGAAAATTACAGGAAATATGACGCTAAGAAGTACTACCAACTATCACACACCCTTTACAAATCCCTGAACAACCAGAGATGGGCAGAAGAAATAGAAAAAAAGCTGGAAAACTTTAAATAATCGATAAAAAGTCAATATAATTTACATAATCATTCCAAAAAAAGAGGCGGTGAACTATGAAAGTAGCACTTACAGGCACACCTGGAACAGGTAAAAGCAGCATTTCGGAAATATTATCTAAAAAATATAAGGTAATTCATCTTGGAGATTTCACCGAAGCAAGAGTGGAATACGACGATACTCGCAATTCTTACATTGTAGACATCAACATATTAAGAAATAAAGTGGATAGTATAAAAGATGATGGAATCATTATCATAGAAGGGCATTACGCGCACGACATGACAGTGGACAAGGTAATAGTACTGAGATGCCATCCGAATGTTCTGAAAAATAGATTAGAAAAGAGAGGATACAAAGCAAGCAAGATTAGGGAGAACATGGAAGCAGAAGCAATGGGAATAATAGTAGATGAAGCTCTTAGCATGTACCCCCAAAATAAAGTATACGAAGTAGACACCACGAATATCAAAGCCGAAGAAGGTGCTAAAATTGTTGAATACATAATAGAAGGAAAAGGTGGAAAATACCTGGAAAGAATAAGCTACATGGAGGAGATTTTAAAATGGTACTGAACAACTACAGGTCAAAGGTAGATGGTGTGCTAACCGCAATATCCATGCCTTTTATGAGAATGAACCCAAATTCCATAACTGCAATTTCTCTGCTCATTGCAATCTTGGCAGGACTGTCATACTATTTCAACCTGCTCATACTTGCTTTCCTCCTGATTGTCTTTTCAGCCATTTTAGATGCGGTGGACGGCAAAGTTGCAAGGATGAGGAAAATAGCATCTAAAAAGGGAGATTTCCTGGACCATGCTGTGGACAGATATGCAGACACGGCTATACTGCTAGGAATAATGTTCAGCCCATATGCAACCTTGTGGATTGGGGTATTCGCACTGGTAGGTGTGTATCTAACAAGTTACATAGGAACCCAGGCACAAGCGATAGGATTGCATAGAATATACGGTGGCATATTGGGACGGGCTGACAGGCTGGTTATCCTCATGCTGCTCCCCATAGTACAGTTTTTCTGGTGGGGCTACTATTTCTCGGTCACAGACTGGGTTCTTATAACATTCGCGGTGCTTGGCAACATCACTGCTCTTCAGCGTTTTTATTTTGTTTGGAAGGCACTTTCTTAGATTTTGATTCCTTCTTTATTTTGTAATACAGTAAAGGGTGAGTCATCCATTTCTTCTCGCACAGTTTATCCCTAACCACGTTCTTGACACATAACCCGTTAGCCTGCATAGTGGCACATTTAGGAACAGAGTACTCTTTTCCGGATATTTCTCCTGTTATATGCTTTATTTGGTATTCTGTTATATCTTTTCTGAAATCCGGCACAGTAGCAAATATGCTGAGTATATCATCGTTGCTCATTCCAATCTTGTGAAGAAATGCTACCATGGAGAACCTCGCTTCATGGGATACATTGATTCCCTGCTTAATTTTGTTTATAATAGTTTTCATACATGGTGGAAACGCATCTACATCCACTTTTCCAAGGTCAACGGAGGTGTAATTGGAAACGTATTCATCTTTTAAATTTTCCAGTTCCCTGAGTTCATCTTTTACATATTTTTCTATGTACTTACCGTATTCCTTCTGGGATTCAACCTCCTTCACAAACCGCTCCACAAACGCTTCCCTTATCAGCAGTACAAAATCATGGCTATTTATAGGCAACCAGCCCCTGTTCACCTTCTGCTTTATAAGTCTAAACCTTTCATCACTGAAATTCTTTGCATACCTTATGAAGTCAATAAAATGTATAACATAACCATTATCATCCTTCCTGAAACGAATTTCAAAGGTACTCGCAATAAGGTCAATGTCATCTGGCACTTCAGTTAAACTTTTCACCAGTTTATCGCGCTCAACATTTGCAAATCTTCGGGTTATAAGTGGATCGTCCAGAGCAATAAGTATTAGTTT
>WAOD01000081.1 GCA_015521465.1 DHVE2 group archaeon | reverse complement strand
TAGGAATACTAAGTAAATTTGCCGTAGATTCTACTGGTATTCAAATTTATTATCGTTCATATTACTACACCCAGCGAATCGGAGAACTCGGAAAGATAAGATAAGGCTTGAAATTGCACGCTGCCGTGGATATTGATTCACAACTCATTACCAATGCAATAGTTACAAAATGGCATGCTAATGATTCTCCTTATCTCATCCCTCTTTTGGAGGAAGAGAAAATAGAGGAAGTCTATGCGGATAAAGGCTATGACTCTTTACTCAACATACGATTTGTGCTGAGCAGAGGTGGAAAGCCATACATTGCAATCCGTGAAAATGCCCATCGGGGATTGCGAAGAAGATTATTAGAAAAGAGCAAATCGGAAGAGTGGAAAAAGAAATATTCGCATAGAAATGTAGTTGAATCTGTGTTCCACTCATTCAAAAGAGTTGTTGGCGATTATATCTTTTCTTATTCTTTCTCCTCTGCTTTCAAACTCCTTCTCTTTAAAGTCCTTGCTTATGACCTTTATATTTAATCTCCTCTTCTTTTTATCTCTCATTTTGCATGTTTTTCAAGGAATTCAACTGACCCTTTCTATGGAAAAATTTTTAAACGTGAAGAAAATATTCTGCTCTGGTGCCACCGTAGCTTAGCCCGGTAGAGCGGCTGATTCGTAATCAGCAGGCCGAGGGTTCGAATCCCTCCGGTGGCTCTAACATGTCAGATAAAGAGGGAAGATGCAGGGAATTGTGTGATCATTACCGTGCACCCATTTTGGAATTTGTGAAAAGAGAATTTGCTATGTACAAGAAATCTCTCATTTTTTAAATAGTATTTTTAATACTATTAATTATATATCTTACCTCAGGCATTTCTTTAATTTCTAAAATAGAAGGTTCAGGGATATACGCAGCTACTCTTTTATTCCTTCATGGGGTTATTATTATAAATACAAAGAAATACCTCGCTTTTATAGATGCAATAACCCGCAATGATATACATGCCTTGAAAAAGTATAATTTTACAGTGAGCATATTAATATATTTAAAAAAGTTGTTTGTATTCCTTGAGGAGCAGGATTTTAAAAATGCAGAAAAATTAATGAGTAGTATGGGTTTTAAATTAAGCGTAGATCGTAATATGGCACGTAAAAATAAAAAATTCAAAGGTGTGTTTAAAGAGCTCATAAAAAACTTAAAAATATGTTCACAAGACTTCATATGACACTGAAAAATGTTGAGAATTTTGTATTAAAATACATATACTTTGTAGTTATTCACATCATATTATGGATGTAATTAGGAGATATCTCAAAGAGATGGGACTAACTCAGTATGAGACTGATGCATATATGGTTCTTCTTGAAAAGGGTTTACTTACGGCAACAGAATGCAGTGCGGGTTCTGGTGTGCCAAGACCGAGATGTTACGATGTTCTAAGGTCGCTTATGGAAAAAGGGCTTGTTCGCATGGAGCCAGGAAGGCCTGTTAAATATTCTGCCATACCTCCTGATATTGGTTTAATAAATTTGTTTAAGAATTACAAGGATAGTGTGGAAAGGGATTTAGAGTCAAAAGAGAGGAGCATGAAGTTTCTTCTTGACCAGCTATCTCAGATGTACACTGGTCAGGAATACGGGAACATAGAGGAGTACGTGTGGGTGAGCAAGGAAGACCTAAATCCATTGAGTCATATAGAAGTTCTCAGAAATGTTAAGAGTATGTTTTACCTTATCACTCCTTACAGTGAATCCATAGATAACGAATCTGAATTTTACAATGTCTTGCTTGATGCTCTTAAGAGAAATGTAAAAATAAAGCTGATACAGCCAATAAGCGGTATAGTAAATTTTCAGGCTTACGATTATTTAATTGCCAATGGAATGGAGATAAGGCATATGCTAAATCCCCGCGGTTTCTTCTCTATATCTGATGATGGGGTTTTTATCCGCCTTATAAAAGAGAAGAGGTATATAGGTTCGGTTCTAATAAAAGATGATTTTACCAGGGAGACCATGCTGGATTATTTTAACAAAGTCTGGGAGCAGGGAGTGGATTACGTAGATATGAAGAAGAGGTACAGCAGTGTAAAGTTAGAGGATTTTGAATTTCATATAAGCATACCTACTAAGGGAAGAATTCATTACTTCGAAATATGGGATAGCGAGGGATATGTGGAGTTTTACATTCCTTTGGTTAATGCAAAGGGATACATATCAATATTCTGGCTGCACAATGTGGGTGAGGATCCAAAGGATATAATCAACCTTACTTACGATAAAATAAGGATAGCCTCTGTTCAGTACGGTGAAGTTAGAAAGCACGGGAACATGACGGTGGTTGAAGGAAGATGGAAAAATCTGCTTTTGGGTACTGGTCCAATAAAGTACAGGATATTTGGCAATGGAAGCAAAACATACGTAATAGTTGAAGCAGTCAATGCTGGAGAAAACAGGGAGATAGAAAGAGAAGCAATGATAACTTTAGATTTAATTGCAGATACTTTCAGGATTTAAGCTCTTTTTTTACATTTTTCATATCTTCTCTGTTGCCTATAACTGCGAGCAAATGCCCCTCCCACGGCACTATATACACATTTTTGTTCTCCCCTCTTATCACCACTTCTTTCACAGAATCCCCGTACTCCCTGTGCGCCGTCAGTCCTGCCCCGAAAGCCGCCGCGCACATTATACAAAACTTATCCCTTTCCAAATGCTCTGGTAATTTCCCTTTTATATACATCCCGTCTCTCTTTATGAGAGCATATTCCACATTGCTCACCCCATCTTATTTATCACGAAAAGACAGTAAGGATCTCCCTTACTCTCACATTTTTCCTCATCAACATTCACAATTGTTCCATTATATTTTTCATACACTTTCCTTATTATTCCTCTCAACATATTGCATGTGGGTGCAGTGGAATCATGTACCTCCGCAGAACCCTTGGTTTTCACGTGGTCCTCTGCAAATTCAATTTCTTCTATCCAGCCCTTCTCTTTCAGAGCCTTTGCAACCTCCTCAAAATAATTTTCCCTGGGCAAATCCCTTACGAGAATCTCACCTATTATTTCACCGCTCCTGAAGAAGAGACCGACGGATGCATACGACATAATTCCCTTGTACACTTCCTTGATCTTTATCAACTCTTCCTTGGTAAACTTTATCTCCGCCATAGGTATCGTTTATCCTAATTTATTACTCCCATATAAACTTATCTAATCTCTGAAGGTTCTATGTGCTCTTGGGTAGCTATTTTCGGGAATTTGGTATTTGGATAAAGAATTGCAATGTGTTTTCACACTCGCTTCATATCAATGAGAAACTTTAGGGCGAGTTGCAACCCCACAAAAAAATAAAATAGAAAAGATTAATTATGAATAAGTCGGAAATTAGAGGTATGCAGGATTGCAAAGATAGGATTAAGAGCAATGGATAAAGCGAGGAAGAGAATGATATTTAAAAAATCCGCACAAAGGCATAAATTAAAACGGGTTAAAAGAATAACCGGTGGATTAGCATAGTGCTCAGAGAAATTGCGAAAATAATAGGAATACCCAATAAATTTGCCGTAGATTCTACTG
>WAOD01000080.1 GCA_015521465.1 DHVE2 group archaeon | reverse complement strand
ACTTATATGATTGAACCAATCTCTTGCATTGTATAGGTTAGATTCCTAATCGGTGGGTGATTTCAATGAAAATAAAAGTAAGGGTATCTGAGAAGGAGATGAGATACATTCGCCATATGAAAAACTATAATTTTGATGAGTTTCTGCTTTATAGGTTAAAAGCACTTCAACTGGGAATTGAAGAGACAGATGAGGAATTACTAAAGAAAAAAATTGAGAAGATAAAAAAGATAATTGAAATAATGAAAGAGGAAATTCCCAAACTTGAAGAATTCTACAAAAAAGCGGATGAGGATAAAGAGAAGTTTGAAAAATGGATTGACAATTTAGATGAGGAAAACAAACGCCTTTTGGAGATGGTTAGAAATGATAGAGGTAATCATTAGATACGGCGTTTATGAATGGAAAAAATTTGAACTCAGCGAGGAAAACGAAGAATTGATAAAAAAATTGTCCGAGGAACTCCACATGCCAATTGAAGATGTTGTAAAAATAGCAATAAAAGACATAAACGTTCTACATGAAAGTAATTCTGAAAACATGGAAAAGTTGCAAAAAGAGCTTTTCGATGTGAAAAAAGAAATGTTCACGCTTGACAGAGAGAGAAGCGCGTTATACACAAAAAACACGTTGATTATCCATGAACTCAAAGAGCTCTCTGTGACCCTAATAGGACTGGTGAATCAGAACAGAACACTGAGGAGGATATTGAAAATGAAAAAGAAATACGAAGAAGAAAAGAAGCTTGCGGAGCATTACCTGTTTTCCGACCCATATTCTCTAATGATGGGGTCGGATTGAGGAGTTACGCATTGCATTTGAGTTAATTACTTATACGATTTTTTCATTACTATCTCGGTGATGGGGCCCACCAGAACGCCTGAGAGGCTGATGGCTCCTTTTGAAAGGTGGTCCCGATGGCACTGGAAATAGAAGTAGCAAAAAATGAATTTAAAAAGATAAAAAGGATGAATAATTATGAGTTCAACAATCTTTTGAGATACAAATTAAAAGATACGTTGCTGGACATTGAAAGCAGAAAAGAGGAAGCGATAGAAGAAAAAATAAAAGAAGTTAGAGCGAGAATGACTAAAATGGTGGAAGAGCTCACAAGGCTTACTGAATTTTACGAGAAAGCTGTAAAAGATAAGGAGATCGTGGAAAAATGGTTATTCAAAATAGATGATGAGAACGCCGAGCTGCTGGAGAGGATTAAAAATGGAAATCATAATAAAATCAGGAGCAATTAAAAGGAAAAAGTTTGAACTTGACGATGAAAACGAAAAGTTGCTGGAAAAATTGGCGAATGAGCTTGGAATGGACAAAAAAGCTGTTTTACAAGCAATTATAAAAGATGAAGAGATAGATGTAAAAGAAGACAAGAATTTAAAAAATCTACAGGAAGAGTTGCTGAGTTTGCAAAAAGAAATGTTCAGGATTGAGGGAGAATGGTCATCTATCAGGTACAAATCGCATGTTATTGCCCATGAGATAAAAAATCTATCCGTAGCGTTAATTGGCTTGTTAAACCAGAACAGGATGCTGAGACGCCAGCTGAACATGCACGAGGAGTATGATGACCTTAGAAAACTCGCGGAGGAGTACCTTTTTATGAAGATGAAATCATGATTGTTAGTGAGAGAGTAAACATGGGAAAATTTTATCTATGATATCGTTCATTAATTATGCAGGTAGTTAATTATGGGAGTACACAGGTTTAAAATTTGTGTGGTAGGAGAGCCGATGGTTGGTAAAACATCGTTTATCAAGAGATTCGTTTATAACACATTTTCTGAAAATTACGAAACAACCATCGGTACGAGAATATTTAAAAAGACAATTTCATACTGGGGTGAAACCGCTCACCTGACAATATGGGACGTCATGGGCAACGCAGGATTCCGGAATATAATCAAAACCGCGTATTTTTACGGTGCGGACGGGCTAATCGTGATGGGCGACATAACCCGCCCTGATACCTTTGAACCTCTTCCAGACTGGGTGTCGATCGCCATAGAAGGCTCCGAAAAGGAGCTTCCTAGAATTCTGGTTGCGAACAAAATAGATGAAAAATGGATGATGACCGAAGAGGAAGTTGCCACATGGTCCGCAGAAATTTTCGCAAACAATTACGTGATGGCAAGCGCAAAAAATGGAGATAACGTTGAGCAGGCGTTTAGAGAGTTAGTTGGTATTTTAATTAGACAGGCAAGGTTATGAACTCTCCGATTGGCTCACCGCTTAGCTCATAGCTGTCAATTAGCTGCTCACCCCTGAGAAAAACGTGCTTTGGTTTTATGTAGTTGCCCCGGTAAGGGGTCCATCCGCACTTGTAATGCAGGTCCCTGCTTTTGATGGTTTTCACTTCTGTGAAATCGTACACTGCAAAATCCGCGTGATATCCAATTTCTATTTTTCCCTTTTTCAAACCAACAAGCCGGGCAGGGTTTTCCATGAGTACTTCAACAGCCCTCTTTAAAGATATTCTCCCAGATTTCACCAGAAACATGAACATTGGCACGTAGGTTTCCACTTCCGGAATACCCGGCGGTGCAATTTCAAAAGGCTCTTCTTTTTCTTCAACGGTATGGGGCGCATGATCAGTTGCCACGACGTTTATGCGACCCCGAAGCAAATCTTCCCATAGCAACTCGGACATCCATTTTGCCCTGAGAGGCGGGTTTACCTTTCCAAAGGCACCTAACTCCATGTCTCTATGCAGGAAAAGATGATGTGGAGTAACCTCGCAACTGAAATTGAATATGTTGCACATGTCCACAGTATCGTTTGAAGAAACATGTGCAATGTGAAATTTTCTTCCAAAATCTCCCAGTTTTCTAACGGCCTGAACCTCGCATCTCTCCGGCCGGGCAAAATCGTAACCATGCAGGCTTGTGGCAGTGCCTATGCACTCCGGAATTTCTGAATGCACACTTATGAATCCCTGCTCTGGTGGAGCCAACACTGGCTCTTCGTACATGTACCACTTGAACATTCCGTTGCTCCAGCTCTCCCCCTGATTTTTTTTCGTAAGCATAGCGTACAGTGTGAAATCCACGTTTGCTTTGCTCCTTACCACGTGCAGCTTCTCCTCTAAAGTCTCGTTGCTATCTATTTTCGGGGTGTTGTTTGGCATATCCGCCACAAAGGTCACACCACCGAACAAAGCACTTAAAGACCCCGTGTAAAAATCTTCCTTATGAGTTGCTCCCGGCTCTCTGAAATGCACGTGTAAATCAACCGCACCGGGTAGTACTATGCCCCTGAGCTGGCTGCACCCGTCCATGCTTTTTTTTATGGAAGTTATGACTCCGTTTTCAACCTCAACACAGGCATCAGTTAGATTTCCTCTTATGAAAAATCTTCCTTCCAGCCTCAAATTTCCTTCCTCCTTACTTTTCCACGGGGCTTGATTTCTTCAAATATTTCGGCAGTGAATATGTAAATTATAGTGCTTGGGTCCTTCCAGCAATTCTTTGGAAGCCCGGCTTTCCAGCAGGTCTGCTCTAAAAATTCCCTGACATTCCATTTCCATTCTACAGGCACCTGGGGCAAAAGCAGACCACGGTACAATCCGCGCTCTATAATCAAACCATGCTTACCAATGTGAATGGATTTTAAAAGCTCTCTTCTTTTTGAGACTTTTATTTTTTCGGGAGGTGTTAAGAGTGAGACTTCAAATACCACGTCACCCAGCTCCTCGCTCTGAAGCGGTGGAAATCGCGGGTCTTCAAAAGCAGCAGCGAGTGCGGATTTCACCAGAGCATCCTTTAATGGGAAAACAGGATCCGGATAGCCTATGCAACCTCGCAAATGGTGCATTGGATACGTTGAAATTGTGGTAAATACCCCAGAATTCTCCTTGAATTTATCCGGAAACTCTATCTCAGGCATACTGTCAGAATCAAGGTACTCTTCAACAACGCGTCTTGCAACTCTAACCGCAAACTCCCCTTCTTCATTGGAATACGCGTTCATTTAAACACCTCTTTTCTCACCCCATATCATTTTGTGCAGCTGGGGAAGCACGCGGACATTCAGCCCATCTTCTATAACCTTCTCGATGAGCCATCGTATATCCGTGCCCCAGGCTGGCTGAAAAACGGTCTCCACCTTTACGTCATTTTCCTTCAGAACTTTTCGTGCATAGTCATAGTCTGCGAGGTCCATAATCACGAACTTGACAAAATCCCCCGTGCCTAAATAATCCAAATTTTCAAACTTCATCGCCTTGTGCATACCAGATGAGGGCGTTTTTATGTCCAGAGCCACGTGCACGCTGTCTTCAGTGGGTACCTCCTCTATGGATATTGAGCCGTTTGTCTCAATGAGCACCTCCTTTTCTTCCATAAGTCTGTAAATGAGAGAATAAACATCGTCCTGTATGAGAGGCTCTCCACCTGTGATGCAAACCCATTTCAAACCGCTCTCTTCCGCTGCATCTACGAGCTCTGAAATTTCCATATCTTTTCCCTCGTAAAATGCGTAGGTTGTGTCACACCACTTGCACCTGAGATTGCAACCAGTAAGGCGAATAAAGAACATGGGTATCCCCATGTAAATACCCTCTCCCTGAATCGAGGAAAACATCTCGTTTACTTTAACCATAAATACCCATGGAAACTAAACATATATACCTTTGTTCCAGAAAACTGAAACAAGAATCGTTGCACGCTTCAACTACAAAATAAAGAGTAGTAAACTGAAAAAATAAGAAGTGAGTTTCCGAATGTGGTTTTTATAAAGGGGAGAAAAGAGATATGACTAATGCTCAATACCTAAAACATATACAATTTCAAAAAGACCCATAAGCAGGTAGTGCTTTCCTAGTACAAAATTGGAGTTGAGAAGATATAAAGGTGAATTTGTATACAAACTGGCATTAATAGATTGGCTTGTATGGTAGTAGAGTAGGTTGAAATCAAGCACAAAAATAAAATGGAAGGGATTAATATAGAATGAGCGAGTCTAACTCATTGGAAGAGATGCGCCGGTGATGATTTTTTACTTTATACCCTTTGATTTCCTTGCCGTCGGTGATGTTGTCTCCGTCCATGTCCGGGTTGAGGGTGTAGTTTAGAGACATATTGAGAATTTGTCCAGATGTCCAATCAGTATGGATCTCTGCGAGCCTGCTCTCCCAATAGCTGAGCTCTGCGCCATCATTAATCCCGTCGTGATCGGTGTCGGGGTCCTGCATGTTCAGTCCGTGATGATACTCGAATGAGTTGTTCAATCCGTCATGGTCTAAATCGCCCAGAGCGTCCCGCGGGTTGTAGGGATTGAGATGGTTTTGAATTTCAACGCTTGTTGGAATGGAATCGTTGTCGTCATCCGTGTCGTAGATGTCGGGTATGCCGCCATGGTCATAATCTCCGGACGGGTCTCTCTGATATTCCTGCAGATTGGTCAATCCGTCCGAGTCGAAATCCTCGGAGGCATCGTCGGGATTGGTTACATTGAGATACTCACCCTTATCCCACCAGTCACCGTGGCCATGAGCCCAGTACGCCATCCTGAGCTCGTAGCCATCCGGAATTCCATCCCCGTCGTAGTCCCACGCGTGCAGGATCGCAGCCCAATCGCCCTGCGGGATACCAAGCATGCTCAGATTCTGCACCTCGTAGCCATCCGGCACGCCGTCACCGTCGGTATCTCTGATCCGTGGATCCGTGCCCATGCTCCGCTCGCCGATCATCGCTCCCTCCCATGTGCGGTTCAGCTTGGCGTACACATCAGAGTATTTTTTAACATAGCTCCACGATACCTCGCTCCATCCTGTTACATTGTGCCCATCCACAAGCAGGTCTCCGTCAGTGTCCGGGTTCAGCGGATTTGTCCCGTATTTCAGCACCTCGGCGCCGTCGCTGTAGGTAATAAAACAATTGTTTCCAATACACACTTTCCCTCCTCCATCAAAATGGTTATACAGGTTCAAAGATTATCCTTCCACCCCTCTCTTTGAAAGTGATGTTGAACCTGTCAAAGATGTCCAATCTTCCCAGCAGAGGTGGCGCTTCTTCAATCAACGCCCACGCAACTCGTGGCTCTAATTCCACGTCTCCTATTCTCATCTTTACCCTGCGGATTTCCACAGGTAGGGCAACTCCCCTTACTCCCTTTAATTCTTCGATTTTACCAGTGGGTGTATTGAACCCAAGGTACAGCCCCATCGTGTAAGGTACAAGTGTTATATCCGCCCCAGAGTCGATATATGGATGAAATTCAACCCATCTACCATCGCCTTTCTGCATTTCTATGTCAGCAATAGGTCGGCGTATCTTTCCAAAAATACCTCTTTCTCTCCGATAGTTGAAAATGATTTTCATATTCTCACCTCACAAGATAAGTGTGTCCTCTGTGGGTATTTTTACAAGTGCAATCTTCTTGTTTGGATATTTTCTCTCTGCTTCCATTCCTACCTCATCCGCCCGCTCGCCACTGGCAACCACTTCTCCCTCCACTATCGCAATCCACTTCCCCGCGTATTCACTAAGGTCGGCGTTGATGTAGAACTCGTAATTTTTATCTTTTATCTCTTCTACTTCGCTCATATTTTATACATCACCTCCCTCTATTTTAAGGTTTTCGCCATCTTCCTTTTGCTGCCTTTTTATCCATTTTTCGTATCTCTCCCTGTGCCTTATCTCTTTATATGCTTCTCGCCCTCTAACAGGCTCCACGCCAAATAAACCCTTTCTTCTTACGACTTCAAAGGGTATCCCCAACTTCTTTAATGCGTCTCCATACTCCGTATATGAAAAATGCGTTTTTTCTCCCCACCACGAAATTTTAGAAATATCTTTGACTATTCTGAACTTCTTTCCGTTTTTGAGATAAATGTAAAGAGTACCCGTAGATACATTGTAAATAGATTTATCAATATCATCAATCGGTGCTTCGAATAATTTTCCAATTTCTATTTTTGTTGGTTTTACCTTTACTGGATTACGATATGTTTTATGCATTACCCAATATATTCGAAAGGTTGTCCACCATGCCACAATAGTTCCTGCAACATACAATACTATAATAGCTACGAGATCATAATCGATGACTCCTTTGATAACCATGAAATACAACCCAATGCTCAGAAGGATTCCGGGAATTAAGAATACTGCTATATAGATAATCAAAGCTCTAATCGGTTTATTTTGCCAATAGGAACTATATTTTTCCTCCTCATAGAGAATGGTAAGTTCGTGCATTTCTTACCACCCCCTATGAGGACAATGCAAGCCCGATGTTCACACCTATGGTTACTACTGTCATTAATGATAATATTTCCTCCAGCATTGATAGGGGTCCACCGATAAACATATCTATCGGATCCATTTTAAGTGTCCTAAGAAAGCCTACTATTGCGATTGCTGCACCAACAGCATATAGTGATACTTTAACTATTTTTGTTTGTTCATTATTTAGATTTAGGTTTTGTGCAATCCAAGAAGCAATCTTCAATGTACTTATTGCAAAGTCCATTACTAAACCAATCAATGCAAGCGTTAATCCAAACCAGTCCCAGCTGATTTCCCCAGAGACCCCAAATATCATAGATTCTCCAATTTGCTTTGAGAAATAGTAACTTGTGATTACTTGGACAACCGGTAGAATATCCCCCCAAACAGGGCTGTTCTGAGGAATGAGATATGTGAGCAATCCCATAACAGATACTATTAATCCGTTGGTTAAAGCCATACTTAAAACCGTGTTCTTTAAGAAGTTGATCATCATTTCCTGCAATACTGGGAGCACTGTCACGCTTATGATCTCATTCGCCCCTCCTGTAAATATATCCATGTATATGCCAACCAACGATGCTAAAGAAGATACCGCTATAGCCGCGGCCATGCATAGCATTACT
This sequence comes from DHVE2 group archaeon, assembly GCA_015521465.1. Classification (GTDB taxonomy): domain Archaea; phylum Thermoplasmatota; class Thermoplasmata; order Thermoplasmatales; family Aciduliprofundaceae; genus JAADDK01. The sequence goes on along the minus strand of WAOD01000080.1, from coordinate 569 downwards.
ACCTTACCTGAAAATAGCGTTGATATTAGGTTTCTAACCTGCTCCGAATCACTTTCACTATCTCTCACTATACTCGCTTTTAGTTTATCAAATGATTTACTGCTGCCAAATAAAATACCGGCAACTTCTACTCCTATCTCTTTTACCCACCATTCAGCTATGCTTATTAATGGTGAAAATGCCTTTTCTAACACACTTCTTATTATGCTTTCTACGTATTGCAATATCCAATTCACCGCCTTCTGCACGGCCTTCCCCACTTCCACCAGCGTGGCCCAGAACTGCTCCCACAGCGCGGCGAGCGCATTGAGCGATGCATTCACGAGGCCGTCTAATTTCTTCTCGCCGTAGAAGTAGTTGCCCGCGTGGTCGTATGTGGTGAGATTGATCCTAACGCTCCCCGTGATGCCATCGCTGAGCAAAGACGCACTGAAATTGTGCTGGTCTTCGAAGTACGTCTCATCTACATAATTCGCCCACACATCGCCGTTGTTCTTGTCCGTCACATTTACCCATTCTATTCTCCCCACATCCCGCACGCTCACATGCACGTGCGCGTACAGATGCAC
>WAOD01000079.1 GCA_015521465.1 DHVE2 group archaeon | reverse complement strand
AGACCACACGCCGCCGGTGATAACGAAGTTCAAACTCACATGGAAAGAGGTTGTGGACTCGAATTTCCCGTTTGTGCATCTCTATGCGCATGTGCATGTTATCGTGAGAGATGCAGGAAAGATAGAGTGGATGAATGTCACGGACAAGAACAACGGCGAGGTATGGGCGAATCCTGCCAGCCCCACTTTTTTTAATTATCAAAAAATTTGTTATTCTAAATTTTGAGCTAGGACTATCTCGCCTTTTACGAGTGCCCTAGCTGTCATGGCGATATTTATGCACCATATTACTATTAACAGAATAAACATAAAACATATAAAGAATGATATACTCTTATCATCGCTTACTCTGTTAAATAGCAGGGAACTAACCAAAAATTGTCCGAGTGGAAATGTAAATGACCACCACGCAGTTTTGTAGGTTATTTTAGATTTGTATGCGTAGTGTGCGGTTACCGAGATGGCCATAAATAACCACCATGCACCAATGCCAAAGAACAGCATAGAGAAAAATGTGGCAACTCCGTCAAGTTTAGGTAATTGGTAGTAATAGCTCATTAGAGAGTATATTGCTCCACCCACGGGTCCCATATTTATCCAGAATATTGGTATGTGTTCGCTTTTCATGGGTTCGTGCAGTATGAACCGGTACACCCATATAGCAAAAAGCGAGAGGTAAAGAAAGAATCCAGAACCGAATGAAAAGTCAAATAGAAGCCGAACGAAATCATGGATTCCAGGTATGTTGATTAATTCTGAACCCACTCCCGGTACCAATAATAGCCCTGTGGTGCCCAAGAACCATGATGGATTTATGTGGTGTAGTTTCACGTGGCTTCCCATAAATGCTACGAACATTAGTATGAACTCGATGGTTATAACTGTAAATGTTCCTATAAACCAGAAAGTTATGTAAAATGGCTGTACCTGTTTTACAACTGAAAAATTGGATGCCAGTGTTAGCATGGATACGCCGAATGTCAGGTAAAAATTTGCTTTGATAGGGTTTTCAACGTCTTTTTTAACCTCTTCTGGAAAAACAACAATTTTCAAGATGAAGGGAATGAGAACTGTTGAAAAAATAATGAAGTTTATGAAGGCAAATACGTGTGAAATGCGAATCAAGTATTCCAGGTGATATTTCATACCCATTAAAAACATTGAAGATGTAAATACACCAGTTCCCATGACCATGGCGAACCACGACGGAGAGAAAGTTCTTATAACTTCTTTGAAGTTCTCCACTTTTGGACATAGCAATGGAATATTTAAAGTGAGCCTATGAAAACATTAATGCACCATGATGCAATGGGGGTTTATGAAAGCCATAAAAGCAAAAGTTCTTTATGATGGAATGGGAAACAGCTCAATGAATGATGTTTATATTCTGTATGAAGGAGATAAAATTGTTGGAATAACCAGAGAACGCAAAAATGCCGAGGTTATTGCCGAAGGCGTGGTAACACCTGGATTTATCGACCCGCACTGCCACATTGGAATGGCAAGAAGTGGTGAGCCGTACCAGGAGGATGAAACTAACGAGGAGATGAACGCAATTTACCCCTTGGTGAATGCAATACACTCTGTTTACATGGATGACAAGGCATTTTGGGAAAGTGTGGAATTTGGAGTTTTGTACTCTCATGTTATGCCTGGAAGCGGAAATATTCTTGGTGGTAAAACTGCCTTGATGAGAAATTTTGGTGCTGACATTGAAGATGCTTTCATAAAAAATATTGGTATAAAGGCAGCACTTGGGTATAATCCGAGAAGCACAACATCGTGGAAGGGTACCCGGCCGAGCACGCGTATGGGTGCAATAGCCATGCTTAGGGAGGAATTACTTAAGGCCAGGAAGTCAATGGAGTTGCTTAAAAAAGGCAAGAAAGCCGCGGAAGAAATTGAGCCCTTGACGGAAATATTTATTGACATTTTAAACAGGAAGTATCCTCTTATGGTGCACGTGCATAAGGAAGATGACATAATAACTTTAATGAATCTGGTTGATGAGTTTAATATACGCACCGTGATAAATCATGGGTGCGATGTGCATCGTGGGGAACTGTGGGATAAGGTAAAACTCAGGAACATAGATGTTATTTATGGACCCGTAGATTCTTTTTCGTACAAAGTAGAACTGAAGAACGAAAGCTGGAGAAATATACGATTAATTGCCAGTTCTGGAATACGTTTTGCTGTTATGAGCGACCACCCAGTGGTTTTGCAGAGGAACCTGTACCTGCAGTTGAGGTTTTTCCGCAGGTTTGGTATGAGCCGCGAGGAGAGCATAGCTCTAATAACAGGAAATGCTGCGGATATAATTGGAGCAGAAGACATCGGTAAGATAGCTGCCGGAAAAAAAGCATCGCTGGTTGTTTGGAGTGGTGACCCGTTTAGTATGGAATCTTATCCAGAGATGGTTATTGGCGAGGGAAAAGTGGTTCATGAGGAATCATAGTTTCCTGAAAAACATAACGTATTCGTGCTTGAATATGTAGTAACCATCCTTCAGGGCACGGTACCTCCACAGGGAATATTTTCCCCTTTTTCCTCTGTTTTCTTCTATGTTTTTAACTACAATGCTTTTTAAGCTAAATCCGTTTTTCATGATCATGTCCATTGTGTAAAACCCCAGAGGTATCCAGGTACCTTTGGAATACTTATCTCCGATTACTAACACGAGGTATCTTTCATCGTCCAGATGTTTTTTTGCGAGTTTTACTATTTTTTCAAAGTTTTCCAAAAATGCTTCTAATGACTCCGTATTTGAAATGTCTCCGGGTATATCCGAAAACTTGATTATGTCCCAGTAAGGTGGGTGCATTATAACCAGCTGGAAATTTCCCAGGTTTCTGTAAGTTTCCTCCATTCTCGAGTCGCCCACAATTATTTCGGTTTTCACATTATGCGGATTTTCTTCAGCATCAATTAGTTCTTTTGCTCGTTTTGCGGTTTCGGGGTTTATTTCTATACCAACCGCATTTCGCCCCAGTCTCTTTGCTTCTATTAGCGTGGTTCCCAAACCTGCAAAGGTATCGAGAACCCATTCCCCCTTTTTTGTGTATCTCAACATTGCCTGTCTAGGAATTTGTGGTACGAAATTACCGTGATATTCAGGGGTATGGGCACCTGAATTATCCCTCGCTGGAAAAATCCACAGAGAATCGGTGATTATCTCATCGTAATCTTTCCAGTTGTTCATATCTATGTCGTTAATTTTCACAAAAAAGATAATGAAAAAAAGGTTAAAAAATTTTGTAATTTATCTCTTTCTCCGGAAATACACCGCTAAAAATGCAAATGCAATGAAAACCATGAACCACTGTGAAATCTCAGGTATTGCCTGTAGGGTTACATCTATCTCTGTACTGGCGCTTAATGTGCCGGTGCTTGTGCCTTTACCCTGTGTGCTGGAAGCGTCCACGTTAACATCATCTCCGCTTATCCCGTTATATGTGTAGACATCGTATCTGCCTGAGGAATCCGTGGTTACTTTGTAGGATATGCCCAGAGTGGAATCGTTAACCCATACTGTTGCGTTGTTTATCGCATTTCCGTTTGAATCCTTAACGTATCCATAAATGTGGTATACCGGTATGCCTGCTTTTACCTGTATGTCGTCAAAGTAGAAGCCATAGTAATTGTGATCGGAATCATCGCTTGCAAAGTAGAATATAAATCTAACTTTATGTCCAAGAAGGTACTGGTCTACATATTTATCGTTTATTGTTGTTGTGTTAAATGTTTTTTGCACCCATCCATTTGTATCTCCAGTAAATGCGTAGTATCCACCTATTGCGCTTCCGTAACTACTGGATATTTGGCTATCGTACTGGCTGGCATTATTGTTCACATCCAATACATGCCAAGAGCTGGAAGAATCATTTTGGTATGCAATTAATAAACCATCATAACCATCTTCCAAATCATACCACGCATAGAAAGATAATGTAGCCCAAGAAGCATTTGTTAGATCAATCCAAGGAGTGAGAAGGGCATCAACATGGTCATCAACTCCATAATACCCACCAAGATTTGTTGCAATAACATCTTGCCCAGAATGAGCACTTGAGGGTCCTGCTGTTGGCTGTCCCCACTGCCATATTGAATTAGCTGCTGCATTAGTGGAGCTATTCCATGCGCTTACCTGCCAGTTGTAAAGCGTATTAGGATTATCAGTGGTTTCAAAATCATTGGTGCCATTTAACGTGAAGGAATACATGCTGCTCCATGCAGAGTTTGTTCCATCACTCATGTATATTTTGAAGTAATACGTTACTTCAGGAGTGAGATTTTGAATGGCTATTTCGTGGTACTCGCTTGCAGTGGTCTCTTCCGGTGTTTTCATGTCCATGTGGCTGGGCCCTATTCCGTATTCTATGTAAGTTGTCACTGCTTTGTTCGTGGTGTAGTTTATTACCGCATCCAGATGAGAGTATATTTTTATTGAGGTGATAGTAAATGAGGCTACGGTAGTGTTTGTTGATATGCTATCTTTCTTGTTAGTGTCATTTTCGCTGGTTGCCGTGACAGTTATGTTTTGATAATCTCCCGAGCTTGCCGTGCTTGGCGCGGTTACTTTTAAAATTACTGTGGTGCTATCTCCCGCGTTGAGTGTTACTTTGGATTCTGATAACTCCGCGCTCCAGCCACCGCTGGTAGAGGATGTGCTCAAATCGTAAGTGTCTTCTAAAGTACCTGTGTTTTCTACGGTTATTGTGTAGTTAACGCTTCCTCCTGCTTCCACGGTCTTGCTTGTGGAATCTACGCTTAGTTTTACGCCGTATCCATTTACCGTTATATTTACCGAGGCAGTATTGTTGTTCTCGTTTGTTTCCACTATTTTATTATCCGGATCAGCGTAGGCGATTATTGTGTGAGTTCCGGCATGTCCACTTGTATCCCATGTTATTTGGACGGTGGTACTTGCTCCTGCTGCTAAATTTCCGGCGCTTGCATTACCAATATGAGTTTCCGAGGATATCGAATCGTAATAAAATCCAACGTAAACGTTATCTGCTTCCTCGCTACCGACGTTTTTCACGGTTGCGTATATTGTTACTGTATCTCCCTCATTTACCGAGGATGCCGAGGTTGAAACGGAAGTTATGGTCAGGTCGGGACCATTTGCAGGATTCACCGTTAGGTTGAGCAAGATATAATTTGTAAGGTTACCCCAGTGGCCATTGGTGTGATTATAGGTGTATGCTGTTAGGTTGAGCTGGTATGTACCTGTTGGAGTAGACTCAGATGTGGTTATGCTCAGCGTAAAACTTGCAGCTGTGCCATTGCCAGACGGCACAACATAACTTGTGCTTGTACTGGCGCTTGCTCCTGAAGGCAATCCCGATATGGTAAAATGCCCCACTTCGCATGTCCACATATACGGAAATGCAACGTTGATATTGAAAGAAGCGGTTTGACCTTGGGTAATAGTTGCAGAGGTCGACGCAGAGCTCAGTGTAAATCCGATATCGTGTATTAGTTCCCATGCGTTAATAACACCCCAGCCACTTGCCAGGTCCCAACCTGTACGCGCATCGTATGCAGTTTCTCCATTGTGATATCCGTTGGGGGTTTCTGTAACATCGAAGAACGGAGGTGAATTTGCATATTTGTTATTATTGTAGAAGTCGTTTCCAAGCTGGTAGAGTGTGGGCAGGAAGTACCCGAAGCCATACCCTGAGATGCCGTACTGTACTCCAACGTAAGCGTCCATCTCAGTAATCATACCTGCAGTTACCGGGCATGCTACGGAAGTTCCAGCAACGCTGTTCCATTCCAGTCCATTGCTGCTGCTGATGTATATTAACGTGCGATTACCCATTGCGGAGATGTCTGCTGTGGCTCTCCCGTGACTGCCTGTGGCTGCAATTATGGAGTCAACATAATCCTCTTGGAACCACGGTTCTGAATACGTGGAACTAACTCCGCTTTGAGTTCCCCAGTGGTCCCCCGCGGAATTAGTACTGGAGGAATCATACCAGACAATTTCGCTACTTCTTGGATTTGATAAATCTGTGTTATTTCCCATGGTTGTATAATTGTTCAGTGTGGTGCTGTCTACTCCGTTTGGTGTAGGTGATGTTCCCCCTACTGCTATGAATCCGTAAGAACTGAGTGCCGCGGTTGAAGGCTCGCTTGGGGAGTTTGTGTCTCCGTCGTCACCGCTGCTTGCTAACACCGTTACGCCCATGGCATTTAATGCTTTCACGTCGTTCATAGTGTCTGTGGACTCAGCAGTATCTCCGCCTCCCCAAGAGTTGCTTACAGCTACTAAGGTTGAATTTTCTGTTAGTGTATTTAGTATGTAGTCATAATTTGCATCTGGGAAATTTGTTTGGGAAGAGTCCGCATATACGCAAACCACATCAACTCCTGGTGCTAAAGTGCCTACCATTTCGAGATCCAACTCGTTTTCGGTAGATACATCTCCATCCGTGTTACTACCTGGAGGAACAGTATCTGAATCCACTCCATGTCCCCATACATGAGACATGACGCCTAAATTTTGAATCCACGATGGTATGACATGGTGGTAGTAGTAATTAACAGCATCTGGGTCAAACGGAGCCGCCTCTCCGGAAGAAGTAGAGCCCTCCCACAAAACAGTGGCTACGCGCAACCCCGTTGCAAATATATGTTTGGAGCTTGGTGCACCTGTGGAGGAATCGTTGTATAGTTCGTAAGTATGATACATTCTTGCCACATCTGCACCGCTTAGATAATCGGTACCTTGATAATCTAAGAAGTTGAGGTGGTACTGGGTGGAATTATCCATCCCGTCTATTCCCATTATGTACGGTACAAATTCCGAAGGTATCTCCGGGTCGCTCATAGCAGCGAAGTAATAAGGCCTAAGATGCGGGTTCCCATTGCTTTTGAAATATCCGAACTGCACGTTAAATAACCTGGATATATTGGAGACCGTGTCATATATTGTTATGGAATTGTGGAGGGGATATGTACGTTCAACATGCACTCCCTCGCTTTTAATCCAGCTTATAATTTCACTGTACACAGTATCTGGTGGAGCATACATTTCCCTGAACTGCTTGTATGTGAGAAACTTTCTGTAATTTGGGGAGTTAGGATTATTCACACTTTTCAAAAATGCTGTAAGTTCGTTATCATTTTTCCATTTCAAAGCTATTGTTATATATATCTTCTCTTTGGGATTTTCGGATTTGATAAATGTTCCATCTTTCAAAATTTCCCTGAGATGCTGGTTTTTTATTGGAACCATAAACCCATGCACACCTGTTTGCTGCATTGTACCAAAATACAGTGCTGTTATGGACATTATTGCTACCATGGCAATTACGCTCAGGGTTCTTCCATATGCCGCTCTCTTTTTTTTGTATACTTTCCTCTCAAAACTAATACTTCTTGTATCCATACCTCTATCTCTCATTACAACCACCTTTGACATCATGGTATCTTTTTTATAGTATTTAAATAAGTATGATACTCCGTACGAGTGTAATAACATAAGTATTAAATAACTCTGATTCATAATCTTCGATTATGTTCTGTCCGAAATGTGGCTCGTTAATGCACCCGCGCAACGGGAAGTGGGTTTGCGATAATTGCGGTTACGAAATGCCAATCGAGGAAAATAAAGAGATCGTAGAAGAGGTGAAAAAGAAAGAGACAATTGTCATAAAAAAAGACATAGAAACTCTACCTTATGATGAGTCGGTTGTATGTCCAAAATGTGGGCACCAGGGAGCTTACTGGATGCTCCAGCAGACCCGTTCAGCCGATGAACCCGAGACGAGATTTTACATATGTCCAAAATGCGGGCATAGGTGGAGAGAGTACTGAGTTTTTATTATCTTTTTTCTCTCTTATGTTGTTTTGCTGTGGAAAGGGATAGTAATGCGAAGTTATCCTGAGAGACAGTATTTGCTGATTCGTAGAAAGAGGAGAAGCAGGGCTTTAAAATCCGCGGGGATTGGTATCGTTTCGGTTATACTCATATCCATTGTTTTAGGTAGAGCGGAGGGAATAGATGTGGGAATGAATTTTGTTTTTATATTCATAACATCCCTTTTTATCGTGTCCGTTCTCTCCTTTGGTTTGATGTTCCATTATCTTAAGCCATCCAGAGAGGAGAAAAAATATAATGCAGGAGTGGTAGGGGAAAAGCAATTCATGAGAATATTGGAACGTTATCCCGGGTACAAGTTTTATAGTTTAAAGTTGCCGCATGGTGGGGACATTGATGCTCTTTTGATTTCTCGGAAGGGTGTTTTTGCATTTGAAGTAAAAAATTACTCTGGCATAATAAGATGCGTTGAAGATGAATGGAGCAGAATTAAGATTGGAAAAGGGGGTGGTAGATATGAGGGATATGTGGGAAATCCCTCCGAGGAAGCAGTAAGGCATGCTAATGACCTACAGGGATATCTTCACAGAATGGGCATACCTGTTGAGATTTTGCCCGTTGTGGTTATTTCTGATAAAAAAGCTGAGCTTCACGCGGATAAGTGTTCGGCAGTGGTTTTAAGGGCAGATAAACTTAATACCTTGCTAAGGGGAAGAAACGTGCTTTCAAAAGAAATTTGCTTGTCGATAAAAAGAGTGGTAGAAAATCTATTGAGGGGTTAGGCGTATCCTTCCAAATCCCTTTTATGAGTCTCTTTTTTCGCGTTCATGAATTGTGCTGGTGGCGGTATGGGTGGTGGTAAATGCACTTCTTTTGCCAGTACCACGGACTCTATGACGCAGTTATTGATGATGGTGCCATGAACCTCCTGGGCGATATGGTCGGGCATCCTGTGCTTGTTGCGCCACTCGCTCATCAGTTCCTTGGTGTTTCCCTCGTATAAGATAATACCTTCTATTGCGATCATGCCTATGCCCGTGTAAGTGACGGTAAATCTAAAATCTAGTCTTGCCTGGTCATTATTTATCTGCGTGATTGATACCACCGTGCTGTTGTTATCAATCCTTATCTCCTTGGGCGCGTTTTCCGGCTCTATAAAACGCTTTGCCTCCACGGCATCTATTCTAAATGTCTTTATCATAGATTATGGAAATAAATCAAACTATTTTATCTTATCCGTATCAAACTGCATCTGAGAAATCAATGACACTACCGCTTTTTTCGTAAGCCTTTAGATAGTAATACCAATTCCCACGATATAATACTTGAAACCCGTATGCAATGGCAATATCATCTTCTATGTGCTCAGTAATTGCCAAAATTCCTGGCATTTTCAGTGTGATAGAAGCAAGGTGAAAAATGTATCCTGTGTTGATTTTGAGCTTGTTTCTCTCCACGATCCAAGCGTCGTACTTTTTCATAGGTAGAAAGGGCATGTTCTGGTTAAATGGTATGCAACTTTCTTTTTTTTTGCAGTCTGAAGCAGTGCATTGAACGTTCCCATATGATTTCAATTTTCCAATGATCTCTTTTGATGAGCAATCCGTGACTAACATCTTCGGATTGTCCTCAGTGAGAAAGCTTATGAGCATCTTTATTTCCTGTTCCATGAGTGTATATCGTGAGATGGGATAATAATCTAACGCATGAAAACGGAGATTACATTTGCACATTGATGCAAAACATTAAAATACTCTTTATCCATGGTGTATTGTGGTACTGAGGCTTAGCAGGGATGACATTCTCAACGGTGATATTATCAAAACCATGTTTATGCTCGGATGGCCTATGATGCTGAGCAGTTTATTTCAGACACTTTATAACCTTGCTGATATGTTTTGGCTTGGAAGATTACCCGGGAGCGAGGCAAAGATAGCCGTTGCAGCTATAAATCTCACATGGCCAATTGTGTTCTTTTTCATATCCTTTGCAGGTGGTTTGGGTCGTGGGGGCATACCCATAATTTCTCAGTATATTGGAGCTGGTCGAAGGGATAAGGCAAATCATTATACGGGTCAAATATTCTCGGTTGTTATAATAATAGCAAGTGTAATGGCGATGCTTGGGTTTTTTTTATCAAGGCCTATATTTTCAGTCATGGGTGCTGAGGGTGAGCTTTTGAATACAGCCTCTCTTTATGGCGCTGTAATATTTTTGGGATTGCCATTTATGTTCATAGTGATGGGTGGTGGGCAGGTTATATCTGCGGAGGGAGATACTGTTACTCCTCTAATTATAAGCGGTACATCTGTTCTAATAAACGCGGTATTGGATCCCATTCTTATATTTGGTTTGCTTGGATTGCCGGCCATGGGGGTAATAGGTGCTGCAGTGGCTACGGTAATAGCAAGAATAATTGCAGCTGTTTGGTTGCTGCACTTGCTTCTTGGAGGCAAACTCCGCTTGAGACCATCGCACAGGGATTTCAGGCCAAAGTGGAAGAGTGTGAAATTTATCTTGAAGGTGGGTTTGCCATCCAGTGCGAGCATGAGTGCCATGGCGTTTGGCTTTGTTGTAATGGAAAGCATTCTTTTGCATCTTCCGGATCAGACTCTTGCCATAGCATCATACGGAATAGGCAATCGCATTGTTAATATAATGTTCGTGTTCGTCAATGGTCTGTCCTCATCTTTGGGGATAATGTTGGGTCAGGCACTCGGTGCAAATAAAATAGACCGGGTTTCTGAGATTGGCTGGAAGGGTTTGAACCTCATGTTTTACATGCTGCTATTTTCAGCGGCGATTATTTATGTGTTCCGAGACCCGATAGTCCGGTTTTTCATACCCTCAAATCCAGATGTGATTAATGGGGCAAAAACATTTTTGTCGATAGTGCTCATTGGCATACCCTACTTTGGTATATTTCGGGTTGAAAGCTCTCTCTTGGTAGGCTCCGGGCACACCATGCAGAGCATGGTTGTAAGCGTGGTGCGACTATGGGGAATCAGGCTTCCTTTGGCTTACTACCTGGCTTTTGTGGTTGGCTGGCACTCCACAGGGGTGTGGTTTGCTATGGCCATATCCAATATGATTTCTGCTGGAATTGGCACTGTGTTTTATTTGAAGGGAGACTGGAAAAAGAGGATAATAAAAGCTAAACCAAAAACTCCAGCCCGGATTTCCTCACAATGATGTTTCTTTTAACGCGGATCACTCCGTCGGGGATATATATTGATGGTACTACTGTAGCCAACATGTTTTCCTCCAATATGCAGTTGCCCGGTGCATACGGCTGGTAAAATCCCCCTGATGGAACCATACTGTAATGAGGGAAATTACCCAGTTCTCTTATTATCATATCTGCTTCCTCGCAGCTATTTCCCGCGGAGAGCTTGGAAATTCTGCTGTAAATCTTGTTTATTCTTTCAAGCTTGTTAATCCAGTCCTCTCTTTCTTCGGTGAATATCACCCTTGAAAAGTTAAGAGGATACCCGTTTTTTGATGGAGCGGAGTCAATGTAAACTATTTTTCCTTCTTCAACTGTACCTTCTGTACTTGGATATGGTTTGAGGCTATGTTTTCCAATGGCTACGATGGTTGGATAAGCGAATTCCTCTGTCCCTGCCTTTATTAACTCGCAATCAATTAATGACCGTAGCGTCTCCGCGGTCATGCCTATTTCTATTTTATCCCAAACTCTGTTGAGTGCCACATCTATACTCTTGCTGAATCCTCTTATTAACTCTAATTCTTCTTCAAATGGTTTTCTAAGGGCTTTTTTCAGTATTTTTTCCCCGTTTAGCCATTTGAATTGAATATTCCTTGTTTTTGCGTTGGGACTTATATAATATGTTCCCTCAAGCTTTGGCGGTTCGTAAATCACATCGTAATCCTCTTTTATTTCTTCTTCAAGCTGTTCCTCCAATGGTTTTAGTGAGTGGACAACTATGTTTTCTTTTTCAATTACAAGGTGAGTGAATGCCCTCGTGCTGATAACTTTCGGGATTTCCGGGTCATCCGGAAAAAATACAAACCTTCCGTAGGTGGCTATTAGCTTAGCTCTCATCTCTCTGAAGTTCATTTAAAACACCCCTGCATATTTCCACGTCTTTAATCATATCAACATCCGGATTGTATAGCTTTAGTTTTTCGTAAAAATAATCTTCGGAGGTTTTTCCTCTCCATACCCCGAGAATAAGCGTATCGTTCAGCTTTACCGCTCCAAAAACTATGGCAAGGTCGTAAATAAGGTTAGGAATGGTCACTAAATCAACATTGTACCGTGATTTCAGGGTATGTGGCAGTTTGAAGTATATGGAGCTTAGCTGTTCCGCCTGGGCGTGAAAAACCATATCCTTATCTGCGGTTAGCATTACTACCTCCACGTTTATTTCGTTGGAAAATCGCCGGTACTGTTTGACTATCTCCCTATCTCTGACCTCTTTGTCTTTTGTTTCAGTTGTGCCTTTGATTCTAAATGCGTCCAGCACGTTGGTGATGTAGTAAATTTCGTTCATGGCATTTTTTGCCTTTCGCGCATCTTTTGTGCTTGCATTTGCAAATTCCCCTGCCACTGATTTGTATGGCAATTTCTCCAGCTCCCACACCATTTTTGAATTGTACTTGCTGTGTATTCGAGCGTCTATTTCTTCAACTACTATATCACTAATCACGTACTTGAAATGTTCTTTAATTCTTCTTGATACTATGCGGTAGTATGCTATGTTTGTATCTATGCCTATGAATAGCGGTTTCACGTAAATGGTGCGATCATCCACAGATTTTCTCAGCAGCTCAAAGTTCTCGTCAATTTCTTCTTGGTTCTCAAATTTCAAAATTCCCGAGGATAGAAATATGTCGAGTAAATCGTGGTGGCTGGGCAATTCTTTTCTCAGAAATTCACCCTTTGCGTATTTTCTCCTCGTGCTATCAAACTCATGGCGAGTTATTATGCTACTTATAGTACCTTTTTTCATATCAAGTTCAAAAAGTTTTAAATTCAAAAAAGGATAGAAAAATTCAATGGTGTCGCTGTCGCGCAGAGCCAGGTTGTTCAGTACTATGTAAATTTCGTTCTTTGATATAATCATATTAAGACCTCCAGGAGCTCCTGGCTCTGAATTGGTCTTGCCATGTATGGTAGTGATGAAAACCTCATGTCTTTTAGGTACAGGTATACCACATTAACCTTTACTCCAGATATTTTTAGAAGGGATAGAATCATTAGCTTCCTTGCGCCGGTGATATCTATGACATCCTCTTCTCTTACCTCTTTTGTTATTATAGATTCCATTTCTTCAAGCCTATCTTCCGGGATTTTTATTTTTTTCAAGTTCAGTGTGATTTTCATGGTGTTATGGAGCACTTTAAGCATCCTCTCCACTGTTTTCATATTTTTCTGATCAGAGTATAATGCCAGGAATTCATCAGGATGTTTTTTCTTAGTTTTCAAATATGCATATATGGAATTGAAAGACGACCACGGCTCTCTGGAAACGAAGAATATGTATTTCACGAACGATAAAATGTTTTTTGAATATTTAATTTCATCGCTTTTGGGTTAGTACTCCTGCATGACCTTGTCATACACTTTTTTTAGCGCATTATCGTCCACGTGGGTGTAAATCTGGGTTGTGGCAACGCTACTGTGTCCCAAGAATTGCTGTATATACCGTATGTCCACGCCTCTTCTTAGCATTGTTGTTGCAAGGGTATGCCTCAATACATGGGGGGTCACATTCTTCTTTATACCTGCCTTCACAGCGTACTTTTTAACTATGCGGAAAACCTGAACTCTTGTTATTTTCTCACTTTTCTGTGATGAGAAAAGGAACTCAAGTGAATCTTCTCTGGAAAATATGTAATTTTCTATTGCTTCTGCGGCCTTTTCGCTTATAACCACTATCCTGTCCTTATCACCTTTTCCAGAATGTACGTAAACCACCCTTTCGGATAAATCAACATCCTCTATCCTCAAGTTGCAAAGTTCGCTTACGCGCAGTCCTGAGTACGCTAAAAGGGAGAGTATTGCGTAATCCCTTGGCCTGTCTTTTGCAGCATCCAGTAATTTTCTAACTTCTTCTTCTGTTAAATATTTAGGCATCTGTCTTGGCCTTCTGGGTGCCTTTATAGACTTTGCGATGTCGTCTCTTCCACGGAACTTGAAATAAGCGCCGATTGCCTTCAATGCCAGATACATCGTGTTTTTTGAGTATTTCATCTTGGTTGATAAATAAATTTGATACTTTTTCACATCTCCCTCCTTGATATTCTCTACCTTTTTTCGGGTAAACTGGAGCATTTGCCTTACAAAGTGCACGTATTCCGACACGGTGTTCTCGCTTTTTTTCTCTCCTCTCATATATTCTTCGAATTCGTCCACTTCTTTTTCTATGTATTTGTTGATATTTTTGTCAGTCACATGTCAGATATGTGTTTGAAAATATTTAACCTTTTCTCAGTGTTTTACCACTGTATTTGGCTGATAATTTTCTGACATCATCTATGACATTGTTGCCATTTATTGCCGATATTATTAAAGATGCTACTTCTTTCATATCTTCCACCGTAAATCCTTTCCATGTTAATTCTGCGGTACCTATCCTCCCAACAGCGTCTATAATAATCCCGTACTTCTCCAGTGTATTGCTTAGCTTAACAGTATCCATATTGAACACCCTACTGAGTGAGTTTTGGTCCAACAGAATCTGATGGCTCATGGTAAATTTTGGGGGATAGCGAATCTCCAGACCTCTGGAGTGCAGCTCTCTTGCAAGTGTCTGTGAGTTTTCTCTAACTCTTATT
This sequence comes from DHVE2 group archaeon, assembly GCA_015521465.1. Lineage (GTDB taxonomy): Archaea > Thermoplasmatota > Thermoplasmata > Thermoplasmatales > Aciduliprofundaceae > JAADDK01. Next base: position 10,241 of record WAOD01000079.1, on the reverse strand, counting down.
CCATACTCTTTTGCAACATCTGAAAAAACTTCTAAGGATGCGGCGAGGGCAGCTACCCTGTTGGTGTGGTAGTTGTCCTGAGTCCTCCATGTCATCTTCTTCTCTATTACTTTTAAAGTTTCCTCATCGTTGCTCATTATTATGCCGCCCTGGGGGCCGGGGTAGGATTTATGCGTTGAACCGTAAACGACCAGTGAATCCCATATGTCTTCCTGAAATCCAGATGGTATAAGCCCGAGTACGTGAGACGCGTCGTACACAACTTTCGTGCCGATATCTTCAGATACATCTAAAATTTCTCTCAGGTTGTATGGAAATAGAATGTAGCTTGCTCCAAGAATTACCATTTTAGGTTTGTAATCCATAATTTGCTCCACGGGAATGTGGTGCATCTCTTCAATTATAAGGGGTTTGTATCTGAGGCCAAGCATATCGGGAAGGTATGGTTGCGAGTATCCGTCGTAGCCACCGTCTTCCGGGGCAATGGCCATTATCCGGTCTCCTTTGTTCAGCAGAGCCACTAACACAGACATTGCCGCAATGTGCCCGGATATGGGTTTGACGCAGGTGTAATCAAATCCGAATACCGATGTAGATAGGGATTTAGCCAGTTCTGTGATTTCTTCCTGATACTTTGTTCCGCCGTAGGCGTTGTGTACAAAGGTTCCATGAACTTCATCATCAAAAACCATGGAATACCGCGAGGCCATATCTGATGAAAGTGCCTGTCTAACTTCTGATATGAGATAGTTTTCTGATGCCTGGAGATTAATTGTTGATTCTCTATATTCATTATGCTTTTCTATAATTTTTAGAGTGTGCATAAACCCGCATGGTTTGATGCAGTATTACATTTGTGCATGGGCACGGTGCTGAAACCCAAAATTTAAATAGGCGATGTGAATTTCAGTGCTGTGGTTTAAATGGTTGAGATGGTTAAGCCTTTACATGTACTTCACGAGAGCCTCAACAAGCCTGTACTTGTATCGATGAAAGGCGGGAAGGAATATAGAGGAGTCTTGGATGGATACGACCAGCATATGAATCTTGTGCTGAAAAATGCAGAAGAGATAATTGGGGGAGAATCCAAGGGTGTGCATAATGTTTTAATTGTTAGAGGAGATACGGTCATATATATCTCTCCACCATGAGGTGATGAAAAATGACGAAGGGAACAAGCTCAATGGGTAAAAGGAACAAAAAGCACACTCACATCGTTTGCAGAAGATGCGGGCATCGTTCGTACAATATACACACCAAGAGGTGTTCTTACTGTGGGTATCCTGCCCCTAAAATACGCTCGTATTCATGGGCAAAGAAAAAGAAATGAGTACTGCGGAGTAGCGGGTTTTGTCTCCCGTTCTGGTGTCTCCGAGCTTATTTATTTTTCTTTAAGGGCGCTTCAGCACAGGGGACAGGAAAGTGCGGGTATTGCAACCTATGATAATGGAATACGCTTGGTCAGGGGAATGGGCTTGGTGCATCAGGTTTTTCGTGAAGAGGATTTGAATTACCTGATGGGAAATGTTGGTATAGGACATGTTAGGTACTCCACAACGGGAGGTTCTATTGCGGAAAACGCACAGCCTATTTACGTTTATACCATAAACCATGAAATTGCTGTTGCGCACAACGGGGAGATTGTAAATGTGAAGGAACTCATGGCTTTTTTGGGGTCAATTGGTTCTGGATTTACCACGAGGTCAGATAGTGAGGTAATTGCAAGGTTGATATCCTACGAGATAACGCGAAGGGGAATAATTGAGGGTATAAAGGAGACTTTTAAGAGATTGCGTGGGTCTTTTTCCCTCGCGGTGCTTATCGATAATCGCTTGTTTGCAATTCGCGACTCATTTGGATTGCGTCCATTGGTTCTTGGAGAAATAAACGGGGGATACGGTGTTGCCTCGGAGAGCGTTGCTTTCAACGCGTTGGGGGGACGCATGCTGCGGGATGTGGAGCCCGGAGAGATTGTGGAAATAACGCCTGCCGGGTTTATAACTCATCACGTTTTCAGGAGAAAGCATAAGGCACACTGCATGTTTGAATACGTTTATTTTGCAAGGGCAGATAGCATAATAGATGGTAAAAGCGTTTATGATGTGAGGCGTAGAATTGGCAGGAATTTAGCCAAGGAGCATCCAGTAAATGCAGATTTTGTGGTGCCTGTCCCTGATTCAGGACGTGCACATGCCATTGGATTTTCCGAGGAAAGCGGCATTCCTTATGCGGAGGGTTTGATGAAGAACAGGTACGTGGAGCGCACATTTATTCTACCATCTCAGGAGAGCAGGGTTAAGGAAATAAACATGAAATTAAATCCAGTCAAATCTGTAGTTGAAGGGAAGAGAATAGTTCTTGTTGATGATTCTATTGTGCGTGGGAATACCATGCGTAAAATAGTAAAGATGCTGAGGGACTCTGGTGCAAGGGAGGTGCATCTCAGGATTGGCTCACCGCCGATAGTTGCTCCCTGTTATCTTGGCATTGATATGAAAACCCGTGACCAGTTCATTGCTGCGGAGCATAGCATTGATGAGATAAGGGATTTGATAGGTGCGGATTCTCTTGGTTACATAAGTATTGATGGTCTCGTTGATGCGATAGGCATACCTGCTGATGACCTATGTTTAGGGTGTTTGACGGGAAAGTATCCTGTTAAAATAGATGGTGAGCGGGTGCGGCACCAGTGTGATCTTGAGGAGTTTGCGTAGTTTTGCAATAGGGATTATTGTCATTATAAGTAGTATGACAACCGCAATCTATATTATAGCATAATTCATGGGGTACCTGTGAAAAGAAGAAAGTTGGATATGAGGAAAGATTATGAGTTCAGGTACCTGCTTGGGCAGCTCTTGAAGGATTTGCCAGAGGGGGTTCAGGGAGCTTTAAAGGGGTCGATATACGCAAAGGCCTCTAATATGGGTATTAGAGAAGCGAGGGATTATATTCTTAAGAAAAAAGAAGAGGGCGTTATTGATGAGGGAACATCTAGGAAGCTAATAGACTTGCTTTATAAGTATAGCGTGTACAGATGATTTCCGATTATTATCTTCCAACAAAGATATCGGATAAGTTCTTATTCCGATTCTTGAAGGATACAGGTAGGGTCGGCGATGAAATAGTATTGGAAGGGTTCCTGGTAAGTATCCCTTATGCAAATATAATGCGACGTGCGCTCTGGCAGAGTTTTTCTATAGTTTGCGGTGATTTTGACATAATGGGCGTAACCCCTTTTCCCGTAGATAATTTCCCGGTTATGCCAGTGCTTATCCCGAGAACGTACAGGAAGAGAGCAAGAGTGGTGAGGATTACAGGGAAAGTTTATGACCTTTCTATGTTCTCTTCTCTAAGTGGTAGATTTTTGTTCGTTGAAAAAATGGAGAGTATGTCTCCTGAGCGGTATTTCTCCATGGAGCACTCTGGATTGGGTTCCAAGATAATTCGTGAGATGATCAGATCCTCTTTTGATGGATTGGCAGGTGAGATTTTTACAGCTTATTTTCTCTCTTCTGCAAGCTATGCAAACAGGATAGGTGGTAACGCAATATCAGTTTTATCGGCAAATAGAAAGGGATATGCAACGGATTTTTCTGAATTTAGGCATATTGTTGATGAGTTAAATCCCATTTTTAAAAAAGGAAAGGTTACGGTTACTCTGACATATGAGGATGATATGCAAATTAAAGTAGATGCAGGATTTAAGATAAGATACACTCATATGGTCTCGAAACGGGCATCCAAATACTACCGTGTGAGAAAATCAATGGCATGGGAGAAAAGTGCTATTACAGAGGCAAGTGTCAAGGCAAAATCTGTTATAATGTATTCAGATATTCCATATTTTCCAACGGAAAAGGAAGTTAAAATAAGAGATACAGGGCTTTTGCAGGAATACAATATTGACCTTGGATTCTACGTTTTTGATAAGCATATTTCTGATCCAGAGATTGATGAACATTACGTTGAAAATGTCAAATCTAAATTGCTGTGGAAGCTTGAACGAGAGTTCCCTTTGATTGTAGATGCCATGAACCTTGGAATTATAATGGACATGGGTGATATCAACGGTTTTGGGGAGCACGCAGCGAGAGTGATAAATGCTATGGAGCGTTTGAGATATGGGGATCCAGTTGAAGAAACTGTTAAGTTATATCTTGGCATATTTGAAAGAATAGAGGATGTTATTGGTAAAAAGGTCAGGCTGAAATTAGACTCTATGCATGTGGGCAGTAGAGAGAAGATGCTTATAAACAGGGCTTTGATGGAGCTTAATACACTTAAACCCGGTGGGTGGAGCTACGATTATTTCGATAAGAAAATCAGGGAAAGGGGATATGAAAAAGATACATACAAGATCTTTCAAAGGCTCTGGAAGGAAGGTATCATTATAAAAACTGTCGAGGGGTTGTACAAGGCAGTAAATAATCTCTGAGTTTTTATTTTGCCAGGGTAAATAAGTCGTGGTCACCGCCAACGTCAAAGAGACCCAGGCGTGCGCCGGCATCTAACCATGCATGAGCGTAGTAAATTGCCCCCAATGCCCTGGGATAATCTCCATTTTTTCTGAAATAGTGTGCATCGCTGTAGTATGCTCTTGCCATGTTCAAAAAGTCCTCTGCAATTGGTCTCAGATGCGAATACTCCGGCGCCGCAATTTTTACTTTTTTCATTGCAGTTTCAGTAACCTCAAAATAATGGTCAAGAATCCCATCAGATATTTCTCTGGTCATAAAAAAAGTTATGAAAAATTAGATTATAAAATTATGCCCACTGTATGCTTATTATCTCAACATGGTGGCTGTCATAAATCTCTTGAGGTGCAACACCCCACAGATACTTCCAGGAGAATCCGGGATGTCTGTCAAGGTTCACACCGTAAACGTAGTATCCAGCCCATACCAACTCTGAGCAGTAGAACTTGCCGTTATCCACTTCTTTCTTCCATAGGTGGTAGTCATACGGGTCTCCCACCTTCGTCTTGATCCAAGCTATAGCATGGTTTATTACCCACTGGCTCGTTTTAACTCTTCCTATTGCAATCACCGGGTACTTGTAAAGTTCCTGCAATTTCGAGTAGTGCACGCCAGCTGGGCCACCATTCCAGCCGGTGGTAGATTCTATAATCCATCCCTGGCCGTGTGAGTCATATCCAACGAATATGGCTACATGCGTCCAGTATCCGGGGAGCCATGCCATCCATGGGTTGTAGCAGAATATTATGTCTCCTGGCTTCAGCATGGAAAAATTGTAGTGGTGGTCGGGGTGGTAACCGTAGCTAACCGCGCTGGAAACTCCTGCCATTGCTTGGATTCCGATTATTGCCACTATTATCAGTATCGGAACAATGCGGTTCATTTTCATAGATTCACCCATGGTAGATATTGTCACACTACAATATAAAGTTTTCCTGTTAACACCTGAAAATTGGGAACTTTCCGGCGTTTGTTACCCTTTGCAATGTAAATAAAATAACGGTGCTGGTTGTTTGGCTATGGACGTGTAATATCCATTTAGATTACTTTCACGCTCTCTCCACCGTGCTTGGTCTCTCGTGGTCTTATTTCCACAAAAAGCGGCATGGATATGTTCCCTCCTGTAACGAGTGCCACGCCTATTGGCAATCTCTGTATGTCTTCCAAAGAGCCTTTGGTTAGATTTTCTACAGAATTGCCTATTGCCCTCAGATCATTTGGATTTGTGACGCGTAGTATTATTTGTGTGTTACACTGCGACAGCACATTTTTATCTATCTTTGCAGGGCGCTGGGATATTATGCATAGCCCAAGCCCGAACTTGCGGCCTTCGCTTGCAATGGTTCTCAAAATTTTACTGGATGCCGCCATGCCCTGCTGGGGCACATAGTTATGCGCTTCTTCCACCACTAACATCAGTGGTGGTATTTTATTTCTCTTTCTCAACTCAAACAAAGCCATGGAGAGCCTCTGTACCACCAATTCCTGGATGTCTGGAGCAACTCCTCTGAGATTTATTATGGAAACCTTGCCCTTGGTTACAATGTCATCAATTCTTGTGCCTTTTCTTGCAAATATGCCCATCTCAGATAGATATTCTAACTGTGCAATTAGTGGTGAAAGGGCAGGTGAATCCTCGCTTTCAAGAACCCTAATTATGTCCTTAACATCAAAAAACTGACGAGAAGTTCTCAGCAAATCCATTGCTTTTCTCAGTGGAATCAGGAATTGCCTTGTGTCAAGGCTCATCAGGTTTATCAATTCGCGTGGGGTCATGGATGCAAGGGTAAATTTTAATGGTTTAGCTTCGTTCAATTCGGTATCCGGGGAAAATATTTTTATTTTCGAAGCGTAGCCCCTTGGAGCGACTCCAAATTCATCATGCATTTTTGTTTTTTTGGCGGGAATCTTCAAAGAGGGGTATTCCCCATGAGGATCTATTATTATGGCGGTAACATCCTTTTTTAGTAGCTCTTCCATTAAAACTCCTGTGAGATAGCTCTTTCCTGCTCCTGTCTTGGCTAAAACGCTTACATGCTTTTGTACCATTATGTTGATGTCTAAGTATATCTTTATGTTCTTGTGTTTGAACAATCTACCTATATAAGCTCCGCTTTTTTCGATGTCTTCAAGTCCTACGACCTTCCTTATGAACTCGTCTTGTGCCAGGTAGACGATGCTTCCAACATTGAAAGGGATTCTAGGATACTGTAAAAGCCCTTTTTCATCGCGGTATCCTATGACAACAACTTTTGCAAGTATGGTCTCCTGAATATCCACATTACTTCCATTCATCAGTTCTTTTGCCTTGTCTACGGTCAGATTGGTTTTTCTTTTTATTTCATCTATTCTTCCAAGCACCCATCCGAACTTCTCGTGCAAAACCTGCACGTAGTCTCCCTGCTCAACTTTGGCGCTTGTAATTGTACATGTGAACTCTGTGGTGCCCACGTCTCCGTAAATAACTCCTACTTTTTTAAGTCCAGGATTGTCATGCACCTGTTTTTCTATGCTATCTACTTCACTCATTCTAATCACGCGAACATCTGCTCGGACGGGCTCTCCTTACGAATCTCATCGGCGTGTAAGAATTTCTTGATAGCCATTTCAAAGTCATCATGCACCACGTAGTCGCGCTCGTTTCTTATGGCGAACATTCCCGCTTCCATGCATATTACTTTTAGGTCTGCACCGCTAAAACCGTCTGTCTTCTTGGCTATGAGCTCCAAATCCACATTCTTCAGGTTCATGTTTTTGGTGTGTATCTTTAGGATTTCTAACCTTGCGGTCATGTCTGGATATGGAACAAGTATTATCCTGTCAAATCTTCCAGGCCTGAGTAGTGCTGGATCCAAAATGTCTGGCCTGTTGGTAGCGGCAATAATTTTCACGTTATCAAGTGGCTCAAAGCCATCCATCTCTGCAAGGAGTTGCATTAACGTTCTCTGCACTTCCCTATCTCCCGAGGTGGCCATGTCCATCCTTCTCGCGCCCACGGCATCCAGTTCATCTATGAACAGTATTGTTGGTGCTTTTTTCTTGGCAAGAGCAAACAAGTCGCGAACCAGCTTTGCCCCCTCTCCTATGTACTTTCGCACGAGCTCGCTGCCCACTGTCCTTATGAATGTGGCATTGGTGTGGTGAGCTACTGCCTTTGCCAGGAGCGTTTTTCCAGTACCGGGTGGCCCTGCTAAAAGAACGCCCTTGGGCGGATCAATACCTACTTTCTTGTAAAGTCCCGGTTTTAAGAGAGGTAATTCTACCGTTTCTCTTATTTCTCTTATTTGCTTTTCCAAGCCACCAATATCATCGTATGTAACTTCTGGCTTTTCTATTACCTCTGCAGCACTCACATCCGGGTCGTATATTTCCGGTAAGGTATGAACTATGGAGAACGTTTGCTTGTTTAATGCAACTCTCTTCCCTGGACGCAGCTCCTCTGGAGATACGAAAGTGGATGCTGTTACAATAAAAGATGGTCCCGCGCTGCTGTGTACGATTATCCTGTTTTTATCTATTACCTCTTCTATAACACCCATCAAAAGGGGTGGTGATTTCATCTTGCTAATTTCTTTTCTCAGTCTATTAATCTCATTCTGAAGCCTTCTAAGCTCAGACTCCAGATACCTTTTTTCATCTTCAAGCACCCGTATCTGACGCGCCAACTCTTCCTTATCATAATCGTATCCCAGAATGTCCACATCCTCTTTATCCATGTGAAAGCACCTGCAGGTAATAAGCAGTTTTAATATTTTAAATTTGTGAAATTCCCTTTATTTCTTGAAGAAAATCAGCACGTCGCCCTTTTTCAGTAATGTTTTTGGTCCTGGATTTTTTATGATTTTCTCACCCCTTTTAATTGCCACAACGTTGCCAACTCTCTCTCTTATATCTGTGTCTCTTAACCTGTGTCCTACGTACATTCTTGGGAGTTGAATTGCGTACATGTTAACTGTGTCCGAGAACATAACCATGTTAATCAGTTCTGCGGCTCTGGGATTTAGAAATGAATTTAGAATTTCTCTACCAATTATTTCACTCTCCAGCAAAACATTATTGGCGCCGGCCTTGTACGCCTTTTCCACATTCTCCTTTCTTTTTAGGATTACCCCTATGTTTATGAATGGATTAAGATTTCTCGCTAAAAGCGTTATGTATATATTTCTTTTATCATCGTCTGTGGCTGCTATTAATATATCTTCCTTATCTATACCTGCTTTTTTTAGAGTCTCTGGATCTTCAGGGTTTCCCCATATGAAATTTTCACTCTCCTCGTCAAAACTGTGGTCTATGAATTTTGCGTTCAGATTTTTAGTTGTATTGTTGTATCCGCACACGATCATGAGGCATCACCCTCTTTTGGCTCGTTGGGTACATAAATAACTACATCTCCACTTTTTAACGTGAATCCCGGTGCGGGGTCGGTAATTACCCTATCACCCCTGTGCACGGCTAAAATTGTTCCGTATTTCTCCCTGAATTTCAAATCTGAAATTTTTTTGCCGGAAAGAGCGGCTTTTATTCTTTTTTCATTTACGGGTAACCTGTTTGATGATGCGAATATATCGTACTTGAAGTCCCCCTTTGCCCAGAGTTCTATGGTACTTCCCAGAACCTTATCCTTGGATATTACCGCGTTTGCCCCTGATTTTTTTAGTATTTCTTCGCTCTGCATGGAGTTTGCCAAGGATATTATATTCACCTCGTCGTTTAGGTTTCTTGCAGTTAGTGCTATGATGGCATTATCCTTGTCATCTTTCAAAGCTATTAGCGCTGATGCCCTTCCTATATTTGCTTTTTTAAGGTTCACCATTTCGGAGCAATCTCCTTCCACGTGGGGTATGTTCTCAGGGGGGTTTTTGTCCACAACAATGAATGGAATGCCAAAAATTTTAAGCTTTGAGGTCAGGTACGATGTTAGCTCGTTGTTGCCACATATGATCACGTGCTCATCTTTTGGTAGCGGTTTTCCCCAGCCCCTTTCAGCTTTCTTTATTTTCATTTCCAGCCACGGTCCAACCACGGTTTGTATTCCGCCAAAGATGACCCCCAGTCCTACAGTAAGATATGCTATATGGAACCATTTACCAATTTCGCTTGTCAGCGTTGTTCCAGGTGGATAATATCCCAGGGTTGATATTGTGGCCACGCTGAAATAAATAGCATCTGTGAGGTTGGCTGTGTGATGCTCCACGTAAATTCTTATGAGTATGTATCCCAGCACTCCAAAGAGCACATAAGAGACGACCATCAAAACGAAGAGTATTATTCTGTTTTTTAAAGTGAAAGCCATCAGTTCCCTATATTAATCAAGGATTTAGATTTTTCTTTTTAAGCACGTTCTCCATATGAACTTTCTTTAGATGGGTAATAGCCTCATCATTTCTTCCCATCTTTAGCAATGTGTATCCTAAGTTAAATTCCGCCTCCTCAAAATTAGGATTAAGTATAACCGCCCTTTTGAACTGCTCAATAGCCTTGTCGTATTCCCCTCTCTCAAAATAAATCATGCCCCGTGCATTGGCAAGAAACTCATCTTCGTTTATATCCTTGTTAAATAATTCTCCCGTTTTACCAAGTTCCAGCAAAATCTGCCCGAATCCACGAGGATACTCCACTTTTTTCTCCTCATTTGCTTTTGTTCTGGATTTTATTTCTTCTATTATGGATTTTCTTATATCTCTAAGTTCTGCGATGGAGAGTGAGCCAAGCTCTTCTGGAATATTGTATTCTGATATTTCAGAGAGTTCCTTTATATCTCTTATT
>WAOD01000078.1 GCA_015521465.1 DHVE2 group archaeon | reverse complement strand
TATGTTTCTAACGCAGATATAAATCCTACAAATCCCAACAATAACTTTCCTTCTGGAGTTAAATTTGAGAACCATTCAAGGGCACTTCTAATCCCATTTTTAAGAGCCTCGATTATTTTCACAGCAATATCATATAGTATTTTCACTACACCAATTACTATCGTTATCAAAATCCTAGCCAAATAAATTGCTAATTTTGGTAGAAAGTCAACCGTTACAAGCAAAGAAAAATTACCTCTTTCAATGTCATACATCACCCTTTTCAAAGTCCCCACATCTGGGAAGTTCAGTATTCCACCTAATTTAATAAAGTGATTATCCCTGCTAAGTATGGCATCGACATTCTCAGATAGGTACAACAATAAATACGGCACATCATCAGGATCTTTTTCTTTTAATTTATCGATTAATTCAGCGTACCCCACCACATTCCGGTTTTTAACTTCTTTAAGTTTAATATTTGATAGAAATAGCTCATTTATAACTTTTTTAATTTCCTGCTCGTTGCTTTTTGTTTTTCTAATGATTTCTTCCATATGTTCTTCTATTTCGTCAATAATGTAACTGGGAGCATAAGCATCAATGATTTCATGTTTTAATATGTGGGAAAAATGCGATTTCCCCTTTTTAAAGTAAATTATTGTCTCCGATATCAGAATATTCGCATCAACGACTATCTTTATTTTGAATCCCCTACCAATAAGTATGTACAGATAATTTTCCCCTACCCATGCATCAATAAGATTTTTGATAGGAATAGGAACATACTCAGGCAACATACGCATAACTTTATCGTATAGCGTTTGAATTTCCAAATCATTCATTCATTACCACCTCCAAAACTTATACGTTCTAAATCCACATCTGTTAACTTGCTCATATCCATGTAAAAATCCGCTTCGGCTCTCAGAGCCTTGGCGGTTATCTTGTGATGGCTCACCAACACCACAATTTTACCAAGGCGTTTGACAATTTTAAGCGATTCTAAAAGATCAATATCACCACTGCATACCACGGCGATATCAAAATTATTCCGAAATGCATGACTTACTAAATCCACCGCTAGCTGAACATCCACGCCCTTCTGAAATATCTGCCCTTTACTGTACTTTAAAGGATATGTTCTAAGCTCGAAAAAGTTAAAGTTTCTAAGTTTTTCAAGCAGACTCCTCTGGGCTTCCAATCGCTTCTTTGTCTTTTGGAGTAGTCTCTCCAGTTTCTTTTTTTCGTTTTCAAGTTTTGTCCGTTCTAAATCTTCTTTTATTTTTTTCAATAACTGCTCAGTGTATTCTCCAGTGTATGCATAGGCTCTGACTAACATATACTCCTTTACATCGCTGGCCGGCATAACCTTTCTTAAAAGATCAATAATCAGATATTGCATCTTTCCATAGTCATACTTTCGGTTTCTATCTCTATGCGCCAATCCCTGCTTAAAATTCTCCAAATCATAGAAAATCATTACCCTATGCACCACACAACCACCGCCCAAAAATATTGTGATTAAAGATGGGGGGCTTACCAAAGCTCCTCTCGGAGCATGCCCCCCTTACCAAGCTATATGTGTGATTTCTATTATCCTTATCACGTATTTTAAGATTTCGGCGTGATTTACCATCCCTCATTTTCTTCGCTTCCTCCTTTTTACCATTCTTATGTTTTTGTATGGGCTTTTTTTACCCCCATAACGTATTCTTCCGCCTCTATCCCTCACATAATACCTCCCATTTCTTGGATTCAAAAACTGCTCCCTATTCTTAACCGTGCCTCTCCTCATTTTTACTTTGTCCGCTTTGGATGCTTTTTCCAGTACTTTTTTTAGCACGTAGGTGTGTGGAGAGGTCACTGCTTCTTTTGCCTCCATTACACCGAGTGCTCCCCTTGCTATGCCCGAAACGACTTTCCTCGCTTTTATCTCTTTCCTATTCATCATCTTTGCCATTTTAATCACCAAATCAGCAATATCTGTTTGGTTTTTAAATTACTTTTTTGAACCAAAATTGGTAACCCTCTTGGTAAACACTTGGAAACCATTACATATACTCGAGTAAATCGCGCTTTGCGGGTAAGCCCCCGGCTCGCGCTGTGTACCGGGTGGTGCACGTCTCCCCGCGCCGTGGGGCCGCATTTGCTTTTGGATTTATTCATTTATTCACCTCTTTTGAGTCATTTTTGAGGCGTTTATGATACATTTGATGCATTTCTGATACATTTATAATGTAGTACACGCCCCTTCCCGCTGTTCCTATCTGCTTAAGAATTCCCTTACTCACAAGATCTATCAAGTCTCTGGAGGCGGTTGGTCGGGACACCTTGTTGAGCTTCTGGTATTCCTTGTTTGTAATCTTTCCTTTTTCCTTTGTGTACAGAACAGCCACAATCTGCCTATCGCTTAACCCAAGAGAGCGCATATATTCGTCGTTGAGAATATCCTTCCAGAACTCTAACAGAAATCCCTCGCCAACCGCTCTGAATTTTGGTTCAGGCAACCCATATTCCCTAAATGATGAGATTACTCTCAACGTACCACTCCCCCACTTCTCTATGTAGCCTGCAAGATAGAACACCTCTGCAATCAGCTTATTTCTTGGGTGTGAGGGATGTTCCCTGTAAAGATCCTCAACAGTAAGATCAAATGGAAGAGTTCCCGGGTTCCATATTGTGAGATGATCATCATAAATCTTTATCTGAATCTCCTCCGGCCTGCGATAATCCCGATGAATAATTGCGTTGATTATTCCTTCCCTCAAAGCTATCAGGGGATAATCCCAAACCTCTTCCCTTTTAGTTTCTCTTATTATAAATTTCCTGTTTAAATGCTTTTTAACAGCATCCATAACGTTCTCAACCTGTGAAAACAGATTCCCTTCTATATCCACGGAATCCAGTATTTCAGAATCTTTGAATCTTCCAACTCTTACCACTGCATTCATAAAAATATCCTGAACATTTTTACCGAAGAGAAGCACGGCCGCCCGCGTGGGCTTTCCCTCTCTTACTAAGTGTAACTTTCTAAGTATCTCATCCTTGCCATATCTGTCTAACTTTGCCATCTTCGCAAATTTAGATATTGCATCTTCGTCAAGAATTCCCAGCGATTCATCCACAATATAATAATCCCAGCTAGTACCAGTGGAAGATTCGAACATCTCCGTGATTTCTCTCTGGGTCATCCTCCGATTTGATGCATCTACTCTTATGTATGCTCTGCCTCTGAAAAATACGGGTTTTATGGGATGTTCATCCACTCTAATCATAACTATGTTCTTTTCTCCGTACCTAATACTTTCAATTTGAGGTATTATTCTAGGCTCCGTGTTCTGAGATATCTCATTTGCCCAGTTAACTATCGTATTATTTCCTATGCTCACTCCCAAAACTTCACCGTCATCCTGTACTCCTATCAAAACATATCCGCCACGGGAGTTTGCCATGGCAACGATAGTTTCTATTGTCTCTTTGCCGAATTTCTCCTTAAATTCTATCGTTTCGCATTCGCCTCTCCTCAGGATTTCTTCCATCTTCACCTTATCACCCTCAGATACTCCTCGATCTTCCCGTTTATTTTTCTCATATCCTCGTCAATTCTCTTTATCTCTTCCCATTCTTTTTCCACATCGATCTCTTCTTCCTCGATCTCCGGGAACGCGTAGAGCGTCACGTTGAGATTGTAATCGTTATCCTTGATTTCCCCCAAATCAACCACTCTGGAGAATCCATCATCATCTTTGAAATCCTCGTACGCTTTGACTATCCGCTCTATATTCTTCTCGCTCAAAATGTTCACTTTGCGCACGTCCGGGTGCTTCTCGTACTCCTGCGAAGCGTTGATGAACAGTATTTTCCCTTTCCTCTCCTCCCTCTTCGCCTTGTTGAATATTATTATCGCCCCGGGCGCGCCGGTGTTGTAGAACAGCTTCTCGGGAAGTAAAATCACCGCTTCCACCAGATCCTTCTCAACGATTTTCTCCCTTATTTTTTTCTCCCTCCCCCCGCGGAACAGTGCACCATTATCTATGACTACGCCTACCATTCTACGCGATGAATAAAGCATGTGCTGTATCCACGCCCAGTCGGCGCTCTGCTTCGTTGGAAAACCGAATTCGAATCTCTCCTGCCAGAATTCCCCGTTCTTTAGCTTATTCTCATCGTAGCCGTCCTGATTCCACGGTGGATTTGCAATCACAATGTCAAAAATTCTGGGCTTTCCCCCGTGCATTATTTTGGGATAGAGCAGGGAATCACCCACCCGAATATCCGCGCTCTTGATGTCGTGGATTATTAGATTCATCTTGCAGAGCCCGAAGGTAACCGGATTGTACTCCTGCCCATAGAGAAATAGCTTTCTCACCTCCTTCCCGTATTTCTCCTCCACATACCGATAAGATTCTATCAACATACCTCCGGAGCCAACAGCGGGATCGTACACCTCCTCGCCGGGCGTCGGGGCAACTATGCGAACCAGCAGCTTTATCACTTCCCGCGGAGTGTAAACTTCTCCTTCCTTGGCTTTGAGAGGCGCGAAATAGCGGAGAATCCATTCGTAGGCATCGCCCAAAACATCCGAAGAAACCGTTCCTAAATTTATTTCGCTGAATATCTCCATCAATTGATGCAAAATCTGCAAATTCTCTCGATTTGTTGTAAATGATATGAACTCCACGCTGTTGAACACTCCCCGCAACTCAGGATTCATCTCGGCGATTTTCTTCATCGCATTGCTGAGCCGCTCTGGAAGGGTGTTCACGTCCTTTCTTATCTCGTCCCATAGGAACTCTTCGGGAATTGAAAATGTGTGAAAATCCGGATTTTTCGCTTCTTCCTTCGCGATTTTCTCGGGTATCCCGTCTTCGATCAGCTCCTGCACCTTGTTCCTGTACTCTTCCATCCACCTGTCGCTTATCCTTTTGAGAAATAGGAGAATGAGAATGTATTTGTAATCAACCCGAGTCCTGATCAGATCAGCAGCCTTCTTCAAAAGCCCTTCTAAATCCCCACGAGTGAACTCTTCCTTTTTCCTCACTAACCGGTAAATTTTCACCCGCCTATCCTCGATATCCACCCGCTCTCTTAAAAGCCCTTCTTTCTTTATGTCAGATAGAATTCTGGACACTTCCTCAATCTCATCGCCAAATTTCTCATTCAACACGCGATGCGCTTCCTCGCGCCCGAACTCTTCATCTCCGAAGTTCTCCAAAAGGCACTCGTATCTTCTTTGAATCCATGGTTTTAGCCCCATAACCACAAATCGCTATAGTACTATTTAAATTTTTCCAAAATAGTAAACCTCTTAAGCGGTGCGGTTTACAAAAAAGAAAAAGAATTATTTGTACACTTTCTTCAGCGCCTGCGGGATTTCCCACGGGAACTCCGCCACCTGCACGCCGGCCTCGTTGAACGCCTTGATTTTGCTCTCCGCTGTGCCCTTGCCTCTCGTGATTATTGCTCCCGCGTGGCCCATGCGCTTGCCCGGAGGCGCGGAGCGCCCTGCTATATACGCTACAACTGGCTTGCTCACATTCTTTTTGATGTATTCAGCCGCTTCCTCTTCCGCGGTGCCTCCTATTTCTCCAACGAGTACGATCGCTTCGGTGTCTTCGTCCTTCTCAAAGAGCTCAAGGATATCAACGAAGTTCAGGCCGGTGATTCTGTCGCCACCCAAACCAATCACGGTGCTCTGCCCGTAGCCGTTGAGGGTTAGCGCATTCACGATCTCATAGGTCAATGTTCCACTTCTTGATGCCACCGCCACGGTACCTTTTTTGAATATGTGGTTTGGCATTATGCCCATCTTGGTCTTTCCGGGCACTGTTATTCCAGGTCCATTGGGGCCTATGACCACATGCCCGTGGCTTCTTGCATAAGTAACGATGTCCAGAGCATCATGGAGTGGAACTTTTTCTGTGAGAATGTAAACAACGCGAATTCCGTTGTACATGGCCTCGAAAGCTGCATCCTTCACGAACGGAGCGGGCACCGTGATCATGGTTGCATCCGGTTCGTGAACTAATGTCTCTTCAACGGTGTCGTAAACAGGCACATCATGAACCTTCATTCCACCCTTGCCGGGAGTTACTCCCGCTACAACTTTCGCACCAAACTTGATCATCTCCCCGCTGTGGAATGACCCCTGATGCCCGGTTATTCCCTGCACGATTATCTTGGTGTTCTCATCAACTATCACGCTCATTGCGATCCCTCCATTATCTCTTTGAGTTTTTCAATCGCATGCCTCATATCTGCGAAAGCATGAATTCCCGCATCCGCGAGCATCTTGCGACCTTCTTCTTCGTGCACGCCACTCAAGCGCACAACTATGGGCATATCGATATTGAAAGATTCCTTTGCAGCTATAATTCCCTGCGCCACGGTGTCGCATTTCGTAACACCGCCGAATATGTTCACGAGAATCGCCTCAGGGTTCGCCTTCAAAACATATGTGAACGCATTCTTAGTTATATCCACACTATCCGTTCCACCCAAATCCAAGAAGTTTCTGGGCTTGAGCCCGTAGAGGAGAAGGGTATCCAAGGTGGCCATTGTGAGCCCAGCGCCATTAGCGATTACTCCCACATTGCCATCAAGTTCAACGAAGGCGTAGCCCGCTTTATTCGCCTCCAATTCCAGAGGCGTTTTCTCCTCGGCATTCTCCTCCAAGTCCTTGTGCCTGTAGAGCGAGTCGGAATCTATCACAACTTTGGAATCCGCGGCGATTAGCTTTCCCTCGCTCAGAACTAAGGGATTGATTTCAACTAACTCGGCATCGTACTCGCGGAACATGCGATAGAGATTAATTAAAATCTTCGTGAACTGCTTCGCTAAATCGCCGGAGAATCCCATCTTCTTGGAAAGTGCACGGCCAACGAATGGTTGTACACCTATTTCCGGATTTACGCGGTATTTGAAAATTCTCTCGTCGGGCACGCTCTCGATCTCCACTCCGCCGTCAGGCGAGGCCATTATAAGCGGCGCACGAGTTGAACGATCTATGAGAATGCTCAGATAGTACTCCTTTTCGATTTTCAGCTTCTCTTCCACCAAAACCGCGCGAACCTTGTGGCCTTTGATCTCCATCGCAAGAATCTCCTTGGCTTTCTCCATGGCTTCATCTCTGGTAGAAGCGAATTTCACTCCTCCGCTCTTGCCGCGTCCTCCTGTGAGAACCTGCGCTTTTATAACGACGTCCTTTGTCACATCCTTTATATCCTCTGGCTTGAAAGCCACGTATCCCTCAGGCGTCGGAACGCCAAATTTTCTGTATAGCGCCTTTCCTTGATATTCGTACAGATTCATACTCATTCCTCCTTTATTCCTTATATTGTTTTATATATCCATTCTTCATCAAGAACTGAACCTTATCACGCGATTCTTTTATTATTCTCTCTGCATTTTCGTAAATTTCGTTCCTGGAGAGCTTCTTTCTGGCAACTCCCTGCTCTATGGCCTTCATAGCCACTGCTGTAGCTTCTCTTGGGAACACTATCCAGTCATCCATTGTTGGAATTATGTAATTCTCGCTCAATCCTTTCTCCTCGGCAACCTTTGCAAGCTCGTAAGCGGCGGCTATTGCCATTTCATCTGTGATGGTCTTTGCATGAACATCAAGGGTACCTCTGAATATACCAGGGAATCCAAGTGAATTGTTTACCTGATTGGGGAAATCTGAGCGTCCCGTAGCTACTATCCTCGCGCCCGCCTCCTTTGCATCCCACGGCCATATGTCCGGCAAAGGATTGGACACGGAGAAAACTATGGCATCGTCGTTCATCTGTCTTACCCATTCTTTCTTAATCAATCCGGGCTTGGCCTTTGATGCAGAAACCATGATATCTGCACCTTTCATCGCCTCCTCAATTCCACCAATAATTCCTTCTCCATTTGTTATCTTGGCAAACTTCCACTTGTAGGGATTTGTCTTTTCAAGATCAGTACGCCCTGGATGAAGAGTTCCCTTGCTATCAACCATCACTATATTCTTGGGTGTCACTCCCGCTGCTATGAGAATTCTCACAAAAGCTATGTTTGCAGCGCCAGCACCTATAATTGCAAATTTCACCTCGTTTAATTTCTTGCCCACAACTTTCAAAGCCCCGATTACGCCCGCAAGCTCAACTGAAGCCGTCCCTTGCTGGTCATCGTGCCAAACGGGAATATCGGATTCCTCCCTCAGTCTATCTAAAATGTAGAAGCATTTCGGGGAAGATATATCTTCCAAGTTGATACCTCCAAATGTTGGCGATATGGCTTTTACAGTGTCTATGAATTTGTCTGGGTCCTTTG
This sequence comes from DHVE2 group archaeon, assembly GCA_015521465.1. Lineage (GTDB taxonomy): Archaea > Thermoplasmatota > Thermoplasmata > Thermoplasmatales > Aciduliprofundaceae > JAADDK01. Next base: position 17,216 of record WAOD01000078.1, on the reverse strand, counting down.
CGTCCAGCATTATTGGAAAAGCATCCACGCCACCCAGGTACTTGAAAAGAAGTGCTTTACCTTCCATAACCGGCAATCCTGCCAGTGGACCTATGTCCCCAAGTCCCAAAACCCTGGTTCCATCTGATACAACAGCTACGTAGTTCCACTTGTTAGTGTGCTCGAATACTTTGTCCGGGTTCTTAGCAATGTCCTTGCAAGGTTCTGCCACGCCGGGTGTGTACCACACGCCAAAATCCTGGAACGAGTTTATGGGCACCTTTGGTATGACTTCTATCTTTCCCCTGTAATATGGATGCATTTTCATTGCTTTTCTTGCTGGCTCTTCTGCCTTTTTAATAAGCTCTTCCTCGGTTACTTTTTCCATTTAGATCACCTGCGAAGAGTATGCCCTACACTATCTTATACTTTCCGCCTTAGAAAATTACGTAAAAATGTGCAGTTATTTTTCAGCAATTTTCAACGGAAAAACAAATTAAAAGAGAGGTAAAAATAGGTATGATAAATGTGCCCTGCTTACTGCATAACGGGCAGGTCGATTTTCCTTGCCAGCACTCTCTTTCCGCGGTAATCGGGCAGGAGAATCGGGGATCTGCGCTCTGGCGGCACGTTAATCCTCTTTACTTCCTCTGTAAATAACTTTACATGTTTCAAAGTTAGCTTACCTGGCTTACCTGAATTGCGTGCCACCTTGGCAGCGCTTATACCTGCTCTTCTACCAAACACATTGTAATCAAGGAGCGAATTACCCATCAAGCGATTCTTGCCGTGCACTCCGCCTTCCACTTCTCCACCAGCGAAGAATCTGGGATACGGAGTTCCGTTGCCCTTAAGAACCTGTGCATTTGCATTGATTTCCACACCCCCATTCTGGTAGTGGAGGGTCGGAAACACCAAAATCGGGTCTTTGGTCATGTCTATACCAAACTTCTTAAACATACGGTACATGGCATCTAAGTTCTTGTGTATGGCCCCTTCGCCTTGCAATTCCTCTATCATTGGCGAGTCAAGCCATATTCCGTGCATACCAGTGGGTGTCTTTACGCAGTTACCCTTTCCAAAACATTCTCTAATGAACATAGAAGCTTCAACATCTCTCGGCTCCATAGGAAATACGAATCGCTCCCCATACTTGTTAACTGGTGTAGCGCCCATCGCTCTGACTTTCTCAGTAATAAGCTGTCCTACAATCTGCTCAGGATACGCAGCACCAGTTGGATGGTACTGAACTGACTCCAGATCCCTAAGTCTTGCACCAGCACGATAAGCCATCACGAGGCCGTCTGCAGTGGCCCCGTAGTGATTGGTTGTTGGGAACCCACGTATATGCAATCTGCCCCAGCCACCAGTTGCAAGAACGGTGGATTTTGCCCTTACCACATAGTATTCCTTTGTTTCCATGTTCCAGAGAATTGCACCACCTATCTCTCCATCTTCCGTGGTTATCAATTCAACGGCAGGACTGAACTCTAGCACGGGAATTTCTCGATTTCTAGCCTCGTCCCTTATCACGCGCATGATTTCCATTCCTGTGTAATCCTTTGCTGAGTGCATTCTCCTGCGCGAAGTGCCTCCACCCCATCTCTCTATGAAGTTACCCTTTTCGTCTTTGTCGTACATAACGCCGAGCTCTTCGTGCCATTTTATTATTTTAGGTGCATCTTCAGTTAGCGCTTTCACCAACTCGTGCTTGTTTGCAAAATGGCCTCCACCGAGCACGTCCAGATAATGAATAATTGGAGAATCCCATGGCCTGTCAGCAGCCTGAATACCTCCCTGTGCCATCATTGAATTTGCATCGCCGTGCCTGAGCTTCGTTGCAATGAGTATGTTTTCCGCAGGTATTCCCTCGTAATTTGCCCATAGCGCTGCAACTGTGCCTGCTCCACCCCCGCCGATAACAAGAATATCCACATCGTAATCAATATCGTTCAAATCAACCTCGTCGGGATTCAGAGCCGGCCATGCCTCGAGAATATCTGCAACTTCGTTGGGCACAATCTCGCCCTGATTCACGCCTACTCTCAGTTCTCTCTTTCCGCCAGGCGCATAATCGGGATGGAATTTATTCAGCACCTCTTTGCGTTCCTCTGCAGTAAGGGCCAGCTCTTTTTCTTTTTCTTTTTCTTTAATTCTCATCTCTCTCGTTTTTTCGACCATCTCAATACTTTCCCTCATATATTCGGGATATCCTCCAATAAGTTTCAGAGTCATTTTAATCCTCTCCCATATGTTCTAATGGGTCTTCAACCAACTTATTCTCTTTTTCTCTACCTTCATAAAGGATCTTGTAATACAGTTCCTTAATAGCTTCTGGATCCTCTCTTATCTTTTCAAGCTTTTCATAAGGTTTCTCGTAAATTCCACTATTTATCTCTTTCAATCTTCTTTCTAGCCACTTACTCTTTGGCTGGTAGTATTTACCGTAGAGCCTGCGCGCAAGTTGTGCCATGTGGTAATGCTGAATCTCGGCGGGGCATCTTAGCGTGCACAAACCGCACTGTATGCAGTCAAAGCTGAGCTCGGCAACTTTCTTTATGTCTCCCCTTATCCCGTACTGGATATAATACATCACATCCAGCTCCTGGGGACATGCTTTCGTGCATGTGTTACAGGAGACACATCTTGCTATTTCAGGGTAATATTCCAGCAGGGTTGTGGGTGTTGGTTCTATCTTGTCAATATCGTAAGTGGCCTTGTTAGCAGGCACGAAGGGAATCTGGGAGAGGTACATTTCGTCTTCTACAGTTGTCTGGCACGCCAAGGCAGTTCTGAATCTGTATTCCCCCTTCTTCCGATACACGGTTGCACATGCGCCGCAGAATCCAGCACGGCATCCGGAACTGCGAATGAATCTATAACCTGCGTACTCTAAGGCTTTCATAATGGTGAGCCCTGCGGGCACTCTGTATGGTTTTCCCATAACATATATGGTGACCCAGTGCTCTACCTCTTCTGGCGGTGATGCCGCTTTCTTAATATCGTTCATTATCTGTTTGCTATCCACATCTAAAAGCTCTATTTTCTTTCCCATCACTCTTCACCCCCAAATAGGCCTTCGAACTCGTGCAATTCATCCTCGCGGAAGTCCATAACTGGCGGGATATCGTCGTTCACGCCGGGCTTGTAGTTGAACACTTTCTGCAAATCGTCGCCAACTATTCCGAATAAGCGATAGAGAGGAATGTCCATCGGACAAGCCTGCTGACAGAGACCGCAACCTATGCACGAGGTACCCATGTGAATTAACCTGCCCACATGGAAGAGAGATTTATCCGTTGGCAATCGAATTCCATCCTTGTCATCCGCCCAGTTGTAGAACTTGTTGGATTCGTAATCAAACACGCTGTGGTCTTCGAAGAAGCACTCTTTGCAGAAGCAAATTGGGCACATATCCTTGCAGTTGTGACAGTTCAAACATGATGACAGGAATTCTTCCAGTCCCTTTCTTCCACCGGTGATGCGTTCCTCTTTGAGCCATTTCTCCCTATTCTCTCTATGTATCTTAACCCAGGTACTGTCGTCCCTCTCGCCTTCGCTTATTTCCATTCCAGCGAGGAACTCTTTGCCCCTATCGCTTAGTGAGAAGAACACCGGCTCATTGGTATTCACTATCCCTAAACCAATATCGCCCACGCCCTTTATCGGTGTGGGATACTCGCAAACCCTGCACGATTCCCTTACCTTTTTGCTTATTTTTCCGCTCTTCATATCTTCAATTAATTTCTCGGAGCTCGTAGGCTCGTACTTGTAATTCCTGGCGTGAACGGTACCTGGGCAATCGTAGGTGAGAACGATAATATTCTCTGGGTTGATCTGATTGAACTTCACCAATTCCTTGTACGTGCGGGATTCACAGGGCCTGAGAATTGCCAAAAGCTTTCTCTCGGATTTTTTCAACTTGGTTATTCTGCGTATCATATCCGCTCCGTTCCACTGCATGACCGGCGCTATTGGGGTTATTTTATCCACATCTTCCTTTTTAGTTATGAGTGCATATGTGTAAGAATCCTGCGTTGCTGAAGGAGCCATTACCGCCTCTATCAACCCCTTCTCAAACGCATCTTTTATGAATTTTTTGAGCATTTCGTTTTCAGTCAACTTTTTCACCTCCTAAAGAATCTAAGTACTTGAACTCAGACGGACCGCACTTCTTTATATAATCGGTGTAATCATTCATCACCCTTGCAAATTTCGGACCTTCGCTTCCAGAAATCCATTCTAAAAGAACGCGGGTGTCTTCAAACCCAAGAGACTTCAGAACCGTTTTCACGATTGCAACTCTTCTCCTTGCCTTGTAGTTCCCAGTTATGTAGTGGCAATCGCCTGGATGACATCCTCCTAGTATTGTCGCATCTGCACCTTCCTGCAGAGCTCTTACCAAATACACAGGGTCAACGGTCGAAGAGCACATAACCCTTATGGGTTTTATGCTCGCAGGATAATGTAGTCTCGAAGTTCCTGCAAGATCCGCAGCTGCGGATGTACACCAGTTGCAGAAGAATCCAACAATCACTGGATCAAACTTTTTCTCGGTCATTTTACTACCTCCTTTAACATTTCAAACACTCCTGTTGGGCTATACGCCCTTATTATGGCTGCCCCGCTGGGGCAAACGTTAGCGCAGGCACCGCACCCAACGCACTGCGCAGGACGCACCTTCGCTATATGATCTTCCTCGTCAATATATCTTGCTCCTGAGAAGCAGGCATCCACACATATGCCACAGCCTGCACATTTCCTCGGATTCGTTACACTTATGAATTTACCCGCAGGCGAGGTTATATCCCTCATAAGATATAGAGAGCTTTGTGCCGCAAATCCGGCCTCTTCCATTTCTTCCTCAATGCTCATAGGTCTATGGGCGAGACCCGCAACAAAGATTCCACCGAATGGCTCTTCGAAGAGCATGAACTGTATACCTGCACTTTCAACCCTATGCAAGGGCTCATTTGCGAAGAATAAGAAACCATCCTTATCCAGCACCATACCAAGCATCTCAGCAATTTTCCTGTTTACATCTCTGGACTTCACGTAAGCAAGCGGCTTGCCCTCTCCCTTTTTCGCGTTGGGAGGATCAAAGTCCAAGAGAGAGTAGGATTTCATCAGATCGTAGGTGGCTTCAATTCCTTTCCTCTTTGCGTACAGAGCAGAAAGGGCGGCGTGCATGGTTGTTCCGCCGTTAATTCTCGAAACGATGTGAGTTCCATCACCCACAACATCCCCGCCAGTGGCAATTATGAGAACTCCTGCTTCTATTTCTCCCCCACTGGATTTTATTTTGAAATTTCCCAAGCTTCCCTCAATGCTTTCTACCTCACCCTTTATCCACTTTGCCCTCTTGAGAACTCTGTCTTTGAGAGCGTTATACCATCCTTTGAGCTCTTCATCACTCATATTCAAAGTATTCTCTTTAACTCCCGTAGCAAGGATGGGCTCGTCAAATTCAGGAGTAACAACATAAACCAGAGGGACTTTTTCCACAAGATAATCCGCCGCAATTAACGCTGCCAAATCACCACCTATGATTGCTATATTCTTAATCGTTTTCACGGTGGGAACTTCCACAAAAACATCTTTGCGTGCCTTCGCAATCGCCGCTCGGAGCATTGCGTTTGCCTTTCTGCTGTCTGCCCCAACCCTCGATGCATATTCCCTCAGTTGAACAAGTTCCACGTAAGAAGAATGCACACCCGCTTTGTTTGCAGTCATATCAAGCATCGCTCCTCTAAGCGAATGTGAGCAAGCACCGAATACAACACGATTTATTCCCTTCTCCTTTATCTCTTTCACAATTTCCTCAGGGTGCAGGCAGAGATAGTCTTTCTTTATCACGTAATCAGCGTCCACATCAATATCAAACCCTTTGGCCGCACACTCGCATATGAACACGCCAACCTTTGGATTGAAATCCTCTTGCTTGAATTTCATCTCGGGTCTCTGGGGCATATCCGGTGGTTTGAGGTACTTCGATGCCTGAGGAACTATTGCGGTACCCTGATAAAGCGCCTCCGTGCTTCCCAGTGGTTTGGCGAATTCACCTATGGCAAACACCCCATCTCGGGTCGTTTCAAATGTAAATGGCTTCGTCTTGGCAAAGCCGTTGTTCAACTCAATTCCCGCAAGATCAGCGATTTTCTTCCAGTCTTCGGGTATTTTAAGTCCTGGAAGAACAACAAAGAGATCCAAATGAACACCGTTCACATTTACCCCATCGCCTTCTTCCTTGACGGATATGTCATCGATGAGGTGAATTTTTATTCCCTTCTTCTCAGCTTCATCGTACATGGCCATCTGATTATGCCCGTAAAGCCGCACTTCCTTTAAGAAAATGTGAATATCCAAACTTTTATCCATTTCCTTCATAAACATTGCTTCCCTGAATATCAAAAACTGCTCCTCATAGGTACCCAAATATCCATCAAATCCCGCGGGATTAAAGAATCCGATGGATTTCGGCGTTGTACCGTCCTCCCTCTTCAAAAATCTCTTATCCACGCCTTTGCCACTGAACAGCGAGGCGAATTTTCCAAAGTGCATTACATTTTTCAAATTTCCACCGTATTTCTCATAAATTTCCTGAGATTGATACTCCGGAGAGAGGACGACAACATCCACAGTTTCATCTTTTTCCTCTTCTTTGGGGATTTGAATGGCCTTCGCGGGGCAAACATCCACACAACTTTCCGGGTCGGGAATTGTATAAATCCCTATACTGCCTGGAATTGGCTTAAATTCAGCATTGCATTTCTCCACGCAAAGGTCGCAGCCTATGCATTTAAACTCGTTTACGCTCTGAAGCTTATGTTTGAATTTTACTTTGAAATTTTCCGGGCCACCTTCTAAACACAAAAGCTCCGAATTGTGGTATATTTCCACGTTTCCGGTCATATTTGCCACAGCCACCAGCATATTTTTCACATAGCCATTCACTATATCACGGGGATGCTGTATCTGCATCTGCGTGGGCTTGTTTCCCAAAAATGCACCCCTGTTCAGAAAAATTACTTTGTGCCCGGAGCGAGCGAAATTCGCCGCAGCACGATAAGAGGCAAGAGTTGTACCATAAACTAAAACTTTTCCCATTTAGAACACCTCCGCAAGCACATCAATTGCACGAACTACTTGGCCTTTCTTGAAATTCACCACTTGTATAGCGGTAGTGGGACAATTGGCACTGCAGGCGCCGCATCCTTCGCAAAGTGCCTCGTTTACCACAGACACATGCCTCACAGGATCAATTGTGATGGCATCGTAAGCGCATTGGTCTTTACAGCGACCACATCCTGCGCAAATCTCTGGATCAACCTTTGCGAGTAGTGGTTCTTTCTCCAGCTCTGGTTTTGAGAGGAGCGCCATGACCTTTGCCGCTGCACCGCTCCCCTGAGAGACACTATCGGTGATATCCTTTATGAACTGCGCCGCGCCAGCTATGAACACGCCACCCACAGGCGTTTCTAACGGCTTTAATTTAAGGTGTGTCTCCTTAAGCCAGCCCCATTCATCGTAAGGGATGCGTAGTTTCTTAGCGATTTCTTTGACTGTGGAAGAGCCCTTTGCTGCGGTGGCGAGGACAACCATGTCCACATCCACTTCCACAATTCTTCCGGTGAGGGTATCCACACCTTGAACACGATATTTGTCTCCAACCTTGTAAACCTTTGAAACTTTACCCCGGATGAAATTCACCCCGTACTCTTCCTTGGCACGGTGGTAGAATTCCTCGTAGCCCTTGCCGTTGGAGCGGATATCTATGTAGAAATCATAAACCGCTGCATCGTGCATGGCGTGTTTGACAAGCATTGCCTGCTTTATGGTGTACATACAGCAAATTCTAGAGCAGTAAGGCACGCCGTTCTGAGGGTCTCTCGAGCCAACACAGTGCACGAATGCTATGCTCTCCGGAACCTTACCGTCAGATGGTCTCCGAGGGATACCTGCGGTTGGTCCAGAAGGTGCCAGCAATCTTTCAAATTGTAATGAGGTAATCACATCTGGATACTTTCCACCCAGTTCAGGAAACGCCTCTGCTGGCATTACCTCGTAACCTGTGGCCACGATTATGGCCCCAACTTCTTCTTCAACGATTTCCTCGTTATTCTGGAAATGAATAGCATTTGGTTCGCAAACATCGGCGCACTTGGAGCATATTTTCACGTTCTTTTTTGGCTTAATTTTTCCTTCTTTCACTTTCTTTTCAAACTGCAAACGGATGCATGAATTCTCATCAATAAGCGCCTTCAAGGGTACTGCCTGCTCATTTGCAATGTATATTGAAGTTCTCTTTGCCATTTTCAAGTCAAATTCAGAATCTGCATGGGCCGGGCAAACTCTCAAACATTCTCCGCACCCTGTACATTTGTCCCAATCCACAAATGTGGCTTTCTTCTTTATTTTTACTTTGAAATTGCCCATAAAACCCTCCACATCTTCAACTTCACTGTACGTGTAAAGTTTTATATTGGGATGAGCAGCAACATCGTTCATCTTGGGAGTTAGAATGCACTGGGGACAATCCAAGGTTGGGAACGTCTCTGAAAGACGGAACATGTTTCCCCCAATGGTTGCCTCCTTTTCAACAAGAATTGTTTCTATGCCCGAATCGGCGATATCCAGAGCGGCCTGCATGCCTGCAACGCCACCACCGATGACCAGAGCTCTCCTTATAACCGGAACTTCTATGGGCTCTAGAGATGCATTTGCTTTTAACTTTTCTATGGTTGCGTTTATGATCCTTATTGCCTTGCGAGTAGCTGCATCTGGATTATCTTCGTGGGGCCACGCTGCCCATTCTCTTATATTTGCGATTTCCACACGATACGGGTTGAGCCCGGCACGAGCCGCCGCGTTTCTCATGGTCTTTTCGTGAAGTGTTGGTGAGCAGTTTGCCACCACCACTCCGTCCAAGTTGTATTTTTTCACGGAATCTTCTATCAATTTCTGACCTGGCTGAGAACACATGAAAACGTAGGTTGTGGAAAAAGCAACATCTTCCCTCTTTCCAATTTCTTCAGCAACACGTTTAACATCAACGGTACCTGCAATATTTCTACCGCAATGGCAGATGAACACACCAATTCTTTTCATAGCCATTTCTTAAGCACCTCCTCTGGCGAGATGTAATGTTTATCAAAATGCAGCACATCCTGTGAGGTCAAGCCGAAAGCTATTGCCATTAGCTGGGTGAAGTACACGATGGGCATGTGCTCAAACTCACTATGTTTCTTCTTTGCAATCTCCTGTCTTTTATCCAGATTGAAGAAGCAGAGAGGACATGAGGTGGCGATTACATCTGCTCCCATCTCTCTGGCAACGCTTACTAATTTGTATGTTCTCTCCCCAACAATTTCTTTTTTATCTACGGTATGATAAGAGCCGCAGCATTCGTTCTTCAGTGGGTAATCAACAACCTCCGCTCCCAGTAACCTGAGCAAGTCTTCCAGTATATGAGGGTCCTCTCTATCATCTATTGATATTTCTTCAGGTCTAAGCAAGAGACACCCATAATAAGGTGCAACCTTCAATCCTTTGAGTGGCTTTTTAACCATTGTTTTTATATTCTCAAATCCAACATCGTTTTTGAGGAATTGTAGATAGTGAAGAACGTTTATATTTCCCTCATAATTTGCCTCCTCGTCCATGAACAAGTCAAGGGTTTTTAATTTGTCTTTATTTTTCATCACGTCTATGTGTGCCCTTCTCAAATTATTGTAGCACATTGAGCAAACTGCAATCAGGCGATTATCACCTATCTCCTTCCCATAGTTTTGCGCTTTGATTAAATTTCTCACGTTAGCGATGGTAAATTTCACGCTGTCCTGAGCAAGGCCGTAAACAGCTCCACAGCATGTCCAGCCTGGCAGCTCTATAAAATCGTAGCCAAGAACTCTGGCGCTTTCCACAGTGCTATCTTCCAGATTTTTAGCGACGCCCTTTAAAGTACATCCAGGATAAAACATAACCTTTTTTCTCATATTTTCACCTCACGGTGTAAATTTGCGGAAGTTGCTTACCATGGCTATTGGTGGCAGCTCTTCCCTATCTTCAACCTTGTACGGGTCAACGTAATCGTAATTCTTTCTGAGCTGAAGCTCTCGTATTGCTTCCATCACAGCCGCAAGATCGAGTCCAACAGGGCAGCGCACTGTGCATGTAAAGCATGCGGCACAAATCCATGGTGTTTTTGCGTTTAGCAAAGTGTCCACGTCTCCTTCTTGGAGAAACATGAAAACCTGGTTTGGTAGCACATCCATAAACTCTGCCATTGGACAGCCAGAAGAACAGCGACCGCACTGGTAACACGAAAAAATGTTCTGTCCGCTGATCTCTATAATTTTCTGGACCCTTTCGTCCTCATGTGGATCCTTTTTGATTGTGTATTTCATACCACAAACCTCCGAGGTTGGCGGGTGATGTTCCTATCTATATTTAAGATTTTGGCGGTGCATTTAAAGAATACATCGACATTACGATTTTGATAAAGATGCGGTTTGAAACTTGCGAGTATCGTATTACGAGCCAAGTCCTGAAGAGTATAGAAGTGGTAAATTGTTTCCAGTTTCAAATGAATTTGGTACCTGAAATTGCACAGATGTTCCTGAGCTTGTAGCTGTATTTAAAAAGTCTATCTTGATATAATCTCCTGCATGTACAAGCAATTTGCCAGAGTTTAGAGTCCCCTCAGGGATGTATAGTGCCCTTCCGTCAGTGGTTTCGCTTATAAAATTCCACCAGCCAACATTTGCTGTGTAAAATATACCGTAAGTAGTGGATTTTATTACCGATATTCCAGATCCATCGTAGTCATTTCCATAATATGTTAAATCATCCTCGTTTACTTCATTTGTTCTATCTATTGATCCATCATTCCCATAATCAACATTTACGGTACCATGCCCGGATGCTATGAAATTTTATTTTTATTCTGTTTTATAGATGTGGCAGTTAAAAGGCAATAACAAGTTTATGACAAAGAGCCTAAATTAAAATTATAAATTAACCTAAAAGGAATCCAACTGATAAACTAAATTCCCGTCTCTGTATACTCTTATAGTTCCCTCGCTTGACACCACGAAGCTTATCGCGCGGGTAAGTTTTGTTATAGATAGCCCCGCTAAATGTCTGCCGCCGAATCCTTCTCCATTTGCCTCATCAACAAACAGGCTTTTAACGTACGCGCCGCAGGTAACCACGTAACCCATGCTATCAATAACCATTGCGCCGTCCATTATAGCGTATTCCCTTAATGTATCCATGTTTTCAGGGTCAGTAACTAGCCTTTCTCTTCTACTTAGCGATTTTATTGGGTTGGCTATTTTTTGAATGATATATTTTTTCACATTTTGTTCATCTCCCACTATGAAAAGCGCCCCTGTGGGCATACCTTCCCTTCCTTTCCTTATAACATCCATTGATAAACGGAGTATATTTTCTATTATTTCTCCATCAAGCAGGTCGCTAAGCCTGCTCACCAAAAGCGGATACTGCATCTCCCTCAAATCAAGGGTTATCTGGTATTTTTCACCACTTTTCTCAAATAGTACAAGAACCATATCATTTGAGTTAAGATACGCGGTATTAAGAAGGTAAAAGAGCATGTCCCTCACTATTTTCAAACTTTCTATATCTGGATACGTTGTATATTCAGAGTAGAGTGCCGTAACGTTTTTTTGAGTCAGGAACTCCTTCGTCGGTGCCCTGTTTTTAGGATATATCACTATCAATGGGTAATTAATATATGCAGCGGCGAGTTTTTCAGGATTGTTCCCAATGACCAGCACTTTGGTTATTTCCACGACAAGCTATATTAAAACGTGTATTTTACATTTTCTTCTCGAAACTTTCTATTTTGTCTTGCAGCATTTTGTTCATTGTGGCAATGGTTATTTCTCCACGAGTTTTTTCCACAAGCGCCCTGGCTAAATCCTGCTTCTGTTTTATTGGAACCAATCCAGATGGATAGTTGAACCTCAGCAGCATCTCGTATAAGCTCTCCATTAATTCAAGATATTCTTCCGCTTTATGAAAATCACCCTTGCGCAGGTACTCCAGTACTTCTCTTCTAAGCTCTCCGACCAGGTCCCCCGCACCTAAAAGATATGCACCGGGGTTTACATAAAGCTCCTTATGAGATGGAATGTCCTTCTCACTAATTATCATGTAAAATAGCATTGCTTCTACATACTCCTGCAGTGCATTCTGCACGAATCCCGCGTAAAACAGGTCTGGATACTCTTTTAAAAGCAAGCTTTTCAAGTGCCATACCTCTTCTTTCATACGCCGCAACTCCTCTTTCACATCCTTGCGCTTGTGCAACCCTGTTATTATCCGGGAAGCCATCCTGATTATTTCTCGGGATGATTTTATTGCTATCTCTCGCACAGAGTCTTTCTCATCAAGCTCTGCTTCAATTTCCTTCCCGATTCTATCAAGATTCATATTGGAGGTATTGCTCATTTGAATATATGCTTTTTCACGAAAAAGTTTATTTAATACACACCAATCTCCACTTATGTTGGAAACTCCTGTAATTGTTGTTAATTTCAAATTATACGAACAGGCAAGCGGTAAAAATGGCTTGAATCTCGCAAAGATTATAGATACCGTTTCCAAAGAGACCGGTGCATCAATAGCAGTAGCTGTGAACCCTCTTGATTTTAAAATGATTAAGAATTCTGTGGATATGCCCGTGTTTTTGCAGCATGTTGATGCTGTGGAATTTGGTGCTAAAACTGGAAGGATAAATGTAGAACTTGCAAAAGAGCATGGGATAGATGGTATACTTATTAATCATTCAGAGAGAAGGATGACTATAGCGGATATTGAGTACCTTGTGCACAGGGCAAAAATTGTGGGTGTGAATACCATTGTTTGCACGAACAACGCGAAAGTTTCAGCAGCTATAGCTGCTCTTTCTCCAGATTTCATTGCAATGGAGCCTCCTGAATTAATCGGGGGAGACGTTTCGGTATCGAGAGCCAGGCCTGAGGCGATTACGGAGACCATAAAAATTGTGAATAGTGTCAATCCTGTTCCTGTTTTAGTTGGTGCAGGGGTAAAAACTGGAGACGATGTGAAAAAAGCAATTGAGCTTGGAGCCAAAGGAGTACTTATTGCTTCGGGAATTGCCAAGGCGAATGACCCCAGGAAGGCGATTATTGACCTTGTGCAGGGGTTGATGTGATTATGGCCAAGAGAAAAAAGGTTGAGGAGGAAACAGAGTTATTTAAAGAGCCAGAATTTAATGAGCGAGAGTTTTTAGTGTCTGAGTTAAAAAAGGGCAGGGGTATAATTCTGGTATTTGTGATTGCTGCTGTGCTTGGCATATTTTCTGCATATATTCAGGTTAACGTGGATACTTACCTTGCATATTTAGTGGGTATAGCAACCATATTTGCCTTGAAACCGGTATTAAAGGCAATAAATGCCGAATTTAAAGATAAGAAAACCTGGACGTTTGCCATACTTGCATTTATCATCCTGTGGATTGCGTTCTGGTCAGTTGGGTTGAATCCTCCCTTCAATGATGTTTCTCCGCCACAGATAAGGATGGTAGAGGTATATACCGGAGCTTCTGCAAATGCCACATGGGTGCTCATATACGATTATGAGGCAAGTTACAATAAGGAACTTGCAAAGGAGATAGCTAAGAATAAAGATTCTCTTAACTGGAACAATGTAACAAAAATACGTGCTTTGGTCACAGATAACGTTGGTGTGAGCTCCGTGTACATCAATGGTAAAGAAGCAACCGCAGATGGCAATTATTACGTTGTTAACGCCTTGAATATTGGTTCAGAGATAACAATAACTGCAACTGATGTGAATGGGCACAGGGATACTATGAGTATTAGCGTTCCCACGGGAACTTAAAAACAAATAAATAGCTCAGTTCCCTTCTGTTTAATTCCTCAACTACTTCTTCTATTTTCTCCAATTTTATCAGTTCCTTTTGCTGTTCAAAGTACTTTCCAAGCTTGTAATTTTTAAGCCCTTTATCCAATACTTCTTTCACTCCCCTGAGCTTCCTTTTCCTTTCCACAATCAATCTGTAACCATCTATATATGGTCCCCTGAATGCATTGTTTTTCCACCTTTCCATAAATTTATCCGCGTTTTCGTGCCAAACGGGTGGTCCTTCATGTTTTTCTATGGTAGGCAGCGTATCCATTTCCAGTTCAATTACAAATACCACCTCTTCATCTACGTAATAGAACATATTTACCGGATTAAACTCCCTCAGTATCTCTCTGAAGGCTTTCTGTGTCCTGGATATTTGGGGATACAGCACGTCATCTATTAAATCGGGTTTGTTAAATCTAATAACAAATATGCTCGTTCCTCTACTTTCAATTATTTTTTTCAGCTCTTCAACTGGTAGTGATTCTATCTCCTTCGGAAAGAAAAACTCCCTTCGTGGCTCTTTAATAAAGCTCCTTGCTGCCAGTGTAAAAAGCGATTTAGTTTCCACAGATACCGCCGATGCCACGTTTCGTGAAGAATCAACGGGGTCTATGAACACGAGAGGGTCATTGAATTTTTTACCACCGTTTCCCAAGTCTATGTACACTCGTCTTTTCCACTTAGCAGCATTTTTAAGCACATTTAAAAAAGAGCCATATTTTATCACAAGCAATTCACAAAGGTATCCGGAAAATCCCCTTATTCTTGCCTCTGCCCCGTACGCACCGATGCCTTTCATGAACGACTTTAGAAGTCGAACTTCATCTCTCTGTGCATCATCAATATGTGCCCTTACGTATTCTGTGTGGAATGGTGTTCTATCTACCGAGCTCAGTTTATTGGAAGCATTCTCCACATGATAGCATGGCACAATATCTACCTTGAGGCCATATATCTTTCCTCTCAAATAAGGGTGTTCCGCGTAGCTTTCGTACCCATTCGGGATGATTTCCCTTGCAATTTCAAGGCCCATTTTCTCCATATCTTTTTTTGAATAGCGGGGTGAGAAACGAATAAATATGTCTATATCAGGGTCCTTCAAAAACGTGCCTTTGGCAACCGAGCCAACCAATACTGAGCTAGCATCCACGCCTCTTTTTTCTATTTCATCTCTTGCTTTTTCAAGAAGCTTTTCAGAGATGTTAATTATTCTTTTTTCCTCATCTGGAGAAGGCTTGATGTCTTTTAATACGCTTTTTATTATTTCCTGCTCATTATTGATATTATCGCCTCCGCAGGCTCGCCGTTTGCCTCTTTAAGTGCATTTATTGCCTCCTCTTCCGTGCAGCCTGTTTGCTGCATGACCAGCTGTATATCTTCCTCGTTGAAAGTTTCCTCCTCTTTTTCCTCGGTATCCATTTTTTTCATTTCTCCAACTACCTGAAGCATTTTTTGCCCCTGGATTTCCATAGCCATGACCTGGGGGTTATCTATAACATAATCACCATCCCTTGCTTTTATTATTACCTGATACGCATCAATCTCCTGAGCCTTGAGCTGTCTCATAAGCCGGCGCATCTCTCTTGGGTTCATCATGGTTTATGGAAAAAAGACGCAGTATTAAAACTTAATCTTGGTAAAGGTTTGAAATCACACAAAAAGGGATAATTAATTTTAAGTAATCGAAAAATATATACGGCTTTATGAAGCTTGGGGCACTGTTTCTTGCCGTCATGATTGTTGTGGTAATGTTGATCCCTTTATCAAGCGGAGATGGTACCCCTGTAATTACCAAGAAACTGCTGGAGGTTACACATGAAAACAGGCAGATTGCAATGATTGATGTTCATAAAAACTATGAGCGCATTCACCTTTTTTTGAGCATCGTGTCTCTGGATCCTGGTAGCAATATTACAATACTTATCCCTGTTAAAACTGAGCCTTCAAACATGGACATCGTCCGTACTGTTGATTGGAAATTTGCCTGGTGGGAGAACATGACTCAGGTAGATCGTTACAGCGATGAGGTGAATGCAGGGTACTATAAATTTGAAAACAATTACTTGTTTGGTTCGGGCTTGTTTACCATTGTACCATTTTTCTTTTACGGTGGAGTTTATCTTCCAATGTATTTAATATCCACAGGGGTAGGTGGAAGTGCCTCGTCTGGAGAAACTATACATTTTGAAGGTGGAGATACTATTACAGTTTACAATGTAACATCTGAAAAGGATATAAGGGAGATATACGAAAAGTACAATGCCACGCTTCCAGAAAATATCAAAAACACTTTAAACAGGTACAGCTCATATCATCTGGTAGCTTTAAATGCAAGAACACTTGCACCGATATCTGAGGAAAAATATCAGGTTCTTCGGGAAAAATGTCCAAAAAGCATAGAAAAATTAAAGGAGTATGTGAAGACGCATCCAGTAGTAAATATTACCTTCATATACAACGACATACTGAATATGCCCGGGTACTCTGAATTGTACGGTTTTGTTAAAAACGAATCGCGTGGCAATCATACCCTCATAAGGTACTTTACCGAGGTGGTGCTTGCAATTTATGGATACGGAGATATGCGTGGAGTGGTTCTCAACATGACCTTGCCTCTTTATAATGGTAAGGCGTTTTATCCATTAGGTACTTCTCCAGCCTGGAATTCTTCGGGGAAAATAAGGGTTTGGTTTAGGGTAAAAAGTGACCATGAGCTGCATCCTAACATTAGTCCGGATCTTGCCATCTCTTACAGGGGATACCGCTATTACCGTTGGAAACTGGATGACCAGCTGCCAGATAAAGATATCGAGGTTAGCATATCTAACTTGAGTTTTTCTTCTCTTATGGGAGATGTGCATGATCATACAGGGATATGGTTATCCCGTTACGGGGATTTCCTTGGGTTTGTGACGGGGATACTTACCACGACACTTCTCTGGTTTTTTATTTATTACATAGCAATTCTTATAATCTATGATGGAAAAAGTTATTTTGGAAGGAAAGAGAAATTTAAACTTGTAGCCATGGCTACTATCTTAAATTTTTTCGCCACCGTTGCCACAGGTTTGTTCTATTTTTATTATATTACTGCGAGGAAGCACGAAAAATATGGAGAGAAATGGCAAGAAAAAAGACTACGTATTTCAGCAATATACTTCTTTTCCGTTATGTCAGTTACTTTCACATTGGGGGTGTACTTGTTTTATTACGCATCATACGCATGGACATATCCTCCACCAGCACATGTGCCTCCTCTTTCTTATAAAATATTTTTCACAGCATTGGGTTTTAGTCTTTTAACTCTACAGATT
>WAOD01000077.1 GCA_015521465.1 DHVE2 group archaeon | reverse complement strand
AAAAGGGATAATATTTTGATAACTGCAGGTTCCCAACAGGCTTTATACCTTCTTGCGAAGATATTCATAAATTCCGGAGACCATGTAATCGTGGAAGCCCCAACATATATAGGAGTTCTAACTGCGTTTCAATCATATTCTCCAAAATATATTGCCGTAGACATGGACGATAACGGGATGGACACCCACCTGCTGGAAGAAAAATTAAAGAAACTGAAAAAAGATGGAATCAAGCCAAAGTTACTATACACAATACCAACATTCCAAAACCCTGCAGGAGTAACAATGGGCATAGATAGAAGAAAGCACTTGTTGGAACTTGCGGAAGAGTTTGACTTGTTAGTTATGGAAGATGATCCATACGGTGAACTCAGGTACTCTGGGAAGCCACTACCGCTTCTAAAATCAATGGACAAAAACGGGCAGGTGATATATTTAGGAACTTTTTCAAAGATTCTTGCCCCTGGATTGAGATTGGCGCATATGATTGCAGATGAAGAAATTATTCATAAAGCAGTGCTTGCAAAGCAGGGAATTGACCTGTGCACCAATACCCTTGGTCAGTACATCGCAAGAGACTACATAAAAGAGGGGTACTTAGATAAGCACCTACCTAATATAATCAGGCTATACAAGGGTCACAGGGATTTGATGCTGGATATGATGGAAGACGAATTCCCAGAGAACGTAAGATGGACACATCCAGATGGAGGAATGTTCCTGTGGGTAACCCTTCCTACAAAGATAGATGCCGAGATAATGTTCAAAAAGGCGATTGCGCACAAAGTAGCATATGTTATTGGCTCTGCGTTCTTCCCAAATAGAGACCACAAGAATACAATGCGGCTGAACTTCACTTACTCCACAGAGGAACAAATAAAAGAGGGAATAAAAAGGCTGGCTGATGTGATAAAAGAAGAAATTTTATGATTTTACTATTTTTTCCAGCAAATCTATTGTATTTTTAATATCTGCCAGGTGCATCATTTCCACCGGGCTATGTGTGTATTTTATAGGTATACAAATAGGCAAAGCCAGCATACCATGTTCGTATATCGTTGCAGCATCGGTTGTCCCTCCAGTTATTGCCTCCTGCACAGGTATCCCATTCTCCCTTGCAATTCTTTTAACCTTCGCCCTCAATAACTGTGGCGCAACTCCTTTTCTGTCCACCACTCTTATAGCAGGGCCTTCACCAATTTTAGCAGTGCTTAGGTGAAATGCCACGCCTGGCATAAGCCCAGAGGTCATGGAATCCACAATATATACTTCATCAAATTTCATGTCGCTTGCAAGCCCACTGGCACCTCGCAATCCCGTTTCCTCTTGCACCGTCCATATAAAGTAAATTTCTTTATCCAATTTTTCCTCTTTAAGATTTTCCAGAAGATAATAAAGAACCGCACAACCTGCTCTATCATCTAACCCACGAGTTACTACGTATTTACCCATAACCAGAAAATCCTTCTTCCAGCGAGCAGGAAGCATCTCCCTGACGCCCATGCTTATTGCTTCATCCCTCGATTTTGCACCTATATCAATTGCCAGTTCTTTCCAAGTTGGCATTTTGTTCTTATCAGCACTCGCACTCAAATGAGGCGGGATAAGCCCAACCACACCATACACTATACCACTGTCGGTAAATATCTCCACTATCCTACCGTACATCATGCGGTCATCTATACCCCCAAGATAAGCAAATTTAATGTATCCATCTTTTTCCACGTGGGTCGTCACCAATCCAATCTCGTCCATATGAGCCACTATTGCAACTTTTTTAGTTCCACTCCCAATTTTTACTATGACGTTTCCCATGCTATCTACATTCGGATTATAACCTGCAAGCTTTTCAAGCAGGTATTTCCTGAATGGTTCCTCAAAACCACTCACTCCAGGCACCATAACCATTTCTTCAAGGAGCTTCTCAACTTCCATTTTCATCACCGTGCAAGTGTATATCCGATGAGCATATAACTTTTTGCAGGGAATTTACAAAAGATTTAACATCATCCACGGTACCACTCACAAAATTGTCCCTTCCACCTCCCTTTCCACCGTGATTTTTCATTTCTTGGATAACTATACTTTTAATAAGAGTATCCTTGCAAGCACAAGAAAAAGAGTTGCTTTGCATATCACCGTATATTGCCACATCCACGCCATTATTTACTCCTTCAAGCAATCTCTTCACTATAATCTTTCTGAACCCCCCGTGCATGAGCAAATATTTCAGTTTCAACTTTGAACATTCAAATGTTTCAAATGGTATATTTTGACTCACTTCTTTAAGAGCATATTTTAATTTTTCAATTTCACTGGTGAGATTCTCCACATGGCTCTCCATCTTATCTAACTCTATTCTATACTTCCAAGCCATTCTCCTGAGAATCAACGAAAATAAATAGTGACTATCTCTTGCTCTATTTCCCACAACAAATTTCACTTCCTTATTTTTACCATCTCTAAATTTCACCACCGCAAAATCTTCAATCTCGCTCATGTCTTTCACATGAATACCCTTGCATGCCGTTACATCGTGGCCAACAATATCTACCACCCTTATTCTATCACCCTTTATACGATCAAATCGTATTCTTAGCTTTTCTATATCTTTTATTTTGGACCTGTCTACCCAGAAAGACCTGACTTCTCTCCCGCGTCTAATCATATCTTCAACTCTTTTTTCGGCATCTAAAACATCATTCTTTGTTATGTTCCCTCTAAAAACCACTACTCCGTATTCCCCAAAATTTGCCTTGCCGAGCACCGCTCCTTTATTTTGAAGAAACCTGAAAAAAGCATGCTCCGCAGTGTGCATTTTCATCATCTCGTATCTAAACTGCCAGTCAAGCACAACTTTAACATTTTTTTCATAGCATTCACCGTTAATAATATGCCAGCCATCTCCAAGGTGCTGTGCTGAAAATTTCTTTCCACCGCACAATATCCATCCCCTATCTGGAGGTTGTCCTCCCCCACCGGGATAAAGTACAGTTTCTTCAAGTAAAATCTTATTTCCGTCTATTTCAATTACTTGCGTTTCTACCTCCTTCAAATAAGGCTCAAGATAATACAACATCATAAAGTGGGAAAAGAATGAAGAAAAATAAATATTTACTTAAGTTGTCGTCCATATGTAGTGCTCTTCAATTCTCTTCGCATAGCTTTCACCGTACACATAAATATTATCTAAGTATATTCCATGAGGATCGTTTGGATAGTTCGGGTCCCATACCTCCGTGAAAGTTGCGTTGGTAACAACTCTAAATCTTATCAAAATCACATTTCCCGCCCATCCACTTAGGTCACAGTTTATTCTTAACAAAGTGGCTGAAGAAACCCAAGCGTAATTGCTTGTGCTTCCTGCATACTGCGCCAGCACCATGAGTATTATGTGCTAGTGTATCGTGAATCTTTCATTGAATATTTGCTCCAGTAAAGTGGTATATTCTTTCTCTTTAGCACTTTTAACCCCATTTTTACTATCCTGTTACATGTCCAATTTCCTGCTCATCCTTCATTAATCTCCTATATTTATGTTTCTGCAGGGTTTCAACTTATCAAGGAACACTATATATTTTAAATTTATTTAAAAGTAAAAATTACCCCATTGACAAGTTATATTTACCCCCAAATAATAAAAAACAATCTGCATGTGTATATATACTAAAATGCCACAATAATATAAAACAATAAAACAGAAA
>WAOD01000076.1 GCA_015521465.1 DHVE2 group archaeon | reverse complement strand
TAATTATCCCATCCTCTAATTTTATTATAAGGAGATAAACACCATATATAAAAGGATTTCTTGCGGTGCTAAATTTTTCTTTAGAAAAATTTAAATAATGCTATGTACATTACTTTCCTTGGTGAAACCTATGAAAGAGGAAGGAGCAATAGTTGGTCTCCCACTGGAAATATTGATTGCAGTGGTAGTGGCAGCAGTGGCATTAGCAGCGATACTTAGCTTTATGGTGACATCAGGGCCACAAATAAATAGCTGGCAAATATATGTAGATGGAAAACTGACAAAGAATATAAACGCCACAACACAGCCAGATGGATCTGCTGTTTGGAATGGGACAATTACGATTGTAGTTGAAGATCAGAACGGTCATCCTTTGCCAAATGTTAAGGTTCTCCTTGATGGTTGCGGCGTGACTGCTGCGGGGCAAACAAATGCAAAGGGAGAGGCAACAATACATCTCAATAACGTAACACTACCAAGTGGAGTAACCTCTGATGAAATCAAGGTTACCCTCTCGTATCCAGGGCTAATAGGTGAACAGACAAAGAGTGATAGCCTGACAGTTATAAGGGCATCGCCGTAAGTAAAGAAAAATTATTTCTTTTCTTTAATTTTTATTTCAACGTCATTTATGTTTTTCACACCTTTGAATGAAGATAGAAGCCCCTTTAATGTGTTTACAACAACATCCTGCGCAAATTTACCCATGTATATATCTTTTCCATTCACCTTTACAGATATGATGGCATCGGGATTCCAGTACCTGCAACTCCTGAAATCATCCTCTCCCCGATAAATGGCGCGGGCCATTTCCTCGCAGTTACTGTGACCGCACTCTCCACAGTTAAAGTTAGGCAAATCCTTCAAAATTTTCTCAACTGCAAGTTCTTGGATAACGTATTCCATTATTTTTTCAATGTCACTTCCCTCAATTACGCAGTTTTCACAGTTACTATTGTCAAGACAAACTTTGGGTATATATTTCTCCCGCTTAAAACCCTCCACAAACACTATATCATAATTTAAAGAGTGAACAATGGAAAATAAACTATCGGGTTCCTTAAACCTTGCTTCTTCCGCCCCCAGAAGAACAACCTCATCCGCACCCGCAGCTCTAAACCTGTAACTGTCCTTTCCTGCGTGATCAATGCCATGGGGTGTATGCTTCACCACAGCTATGGAAAATTTATCTCTGAATTCAGTTATCAAACGCTCAATCAACATTGTTTTTCCAGAATTTGATTTGCCACAAACTCCCAAAATCAAGGTATCACCCCCCACAAATGCACCTCTACTTCCTCCCCCTTTTCAACAAGGTCAACTGTTGCTGGAATAACAATATACCCATCAGAATTCGCAAGGCTTGTGATTGCACCGGAAGTTTTGTAAGCAGGATATGCCTGACCATCTTTGAGGGTAACGGTGAAGAACTGCTGCCTTCCAAGCGTTGAGGTGATTCGCCTGGCCATTTTAGCTTTCACCGTCTTTTCTTTCTTTTCAGGAAGCCTGGCCATCTTTCTGAGTGCTGGCACTAAAAGCTGATAGGCATCGTTCAAACATGAAGTAGGAAAACCCGGCATACCGAAAACAAGCTTGCCATTAACAATGGCTGCCCAGGTTGGTTTACCGGGCTTTATCTGAACACCGTGAAATAATAACTTTCCATGTTTGTTGATAACATCCACCAGCAGGTCCCGCTCCCCAACAGATGAGCCGCCTGAAAACACTATCAAATCATTATCTAAACTATTTATAAGTTTTCTTTCAATATCCAGAACATCATCCCTAACATAATCGTATACTACTGGAATACCTCCGTTTTCAATAACCACAGCAGAAAGGGTATACGAATTCACATCATATATCTTACCGGATTCCATTTTTTCTCCTGGCTTTATCAATTCGTCTCCCGTTGGAAGTATTGCAACTGTCGGCTTTTTATAAACTTTAACCTTAGAAATTCCCACTGCTGCAAGGGCACCAATTTTAGCCGGAGTTAGATACTCTCCTGCCTTCAAAATAAGAGTGTCTTTCTTTATGTCCTCCCCCTTTGGTGCCACATCAAAGCCTGGATGGACCGCACGGTAAACATTCAAATTTTCGCCATCTTTCTCCGTGTCCTCTACCCTTACCACTGCATCAGCCCCTTCAGGAAGCATTGCACCCGTAGCAACTTCTACGGCTTCACCATGCTTGATAGATATTTCCTTAAATTCACCGGTGTTTATCCTATCTATTATCTTCAAGACAACGGGATTGTACTGCCCGGCTCCAAATGTATCTTCGGCAAAAACAGCATAACCATCCTCGGCAGCACGATCAAAAGGTGGAACGTCAATGGGCGAAACGGCATCTTCTGCTAACACGCGGTTAACCGCATCAATTAAATGAATTTCTTCTGTGTCATCAATCAAATTCACGTTCTCAAGAAGAATTTTTTTTGCAGTGTCAAATGGAATCAAGTCTCTAAACGGCTTCATACAGGGGACATGCTCCATAGTACATATCAATCTTTTGGATGTCTAAAGAGCAACATAGGCGACTAAAAATGAACATATACGTCCAGAAACCATCAAATAATAGAATCTATGATCTTAAAAAGATTAAAATATTATAAGGGTAATATGGGTAAATATTCTAAATTAGCTAGCAAATAGAAAAGATGATGCAAGGGATATAGTAGATCTCCCTATGGAAAGTAGAAGAAATTGAAAAAGATGCGTATTTGGCAGAGCATCCTTCGTTGCCCATGCACCTCATAGTAATAATATTTAGCGATAATGTTGTGCATCTGGTTGTCCCAACAACCATTAAGACGGAGAACATGGACCCTGAAACGAAGATAGAGGTTTACAAGAGACTGTTAATGCTAAATGATAGGTTGCACATAATGAAATACATAATAGGTTAGGAAAACAAACAAGACTCAGGGTGGCCCTGGTAAAAAGAATCGAAAAAGGAGAAAGCAAAGAGGAACTTATGAATTCCCTCAAAGTTAAAGTTGGCATGGATATTAGAGACTCAAATGACCTTCTGGAACAGGTGCAGAATGCAATAAAGAACTGAATTTATTTAATCTTTAACCATCACTTTTTTCCCCCTTTCTTGGGGTATTATTTTCCATCGCCCGTTAAAATCTTTTTTAAGCTCTTCACCGGCAAAATACCTGTCAAGGAATATGGCAAGAGCAGCCACCTCGCTGTGAGGCTGCATCCCCACAGAAACGTTGTAATTAGCAAGCTCGTAAACCGCACGGGGCACTTTTTCTGCGCCAACAACTACCAGCAAGTCCTCGTTTTTTGGAATCTCAGAAACCACACTGTCCACTGGCAATCCGTACATGGTAAGATGCACAGATACGCCTTCAAAATTTTTAAGCACCTGCTTCCACGGGACTCCAGTTTCTATTTCAAAATCACCGCCAAAGCGAGATACAACACCCCGGATACTTTTCTCTATTTTTTCATCCCTGGTAGATATTATAATTTTATCCGCTCCAAATGCACGTGCAACTAAGGCCACGTGAGTGGTTATCCGTTTATCCCGCTCGGGCCTATGTCCCAATCTTAGAACGGTTATCATAGCCGGTCAAAAAGGTCATCCTTTATTTCGCTTTCCTTTTCCTTCTTGGCAGATCTATCAATGTCCACAAGAACCTTCTCATCTCTGGGTTTAGTTACAGTCTCTGGATAAAGGGCAAGAAGCAGAAATCCCACAGCAAAAAAAGATAGTATCAGCTCGACACCGGTTAGAAGGAACACGATAATTTCGTGAATCAAATTATCGTTAACGGAAACGCAACTGAGAACCCACAGAATAACAGCTGCACCTATGCCCATTCCTCCCAAAAAAGTGCTTATGGCAGGTCTCATACCACGAATTCTTGGCAATTGAAACAGAACTGCGGTGCCCGAGGCGGCTAACATACCGAGTATTAAAAGTATTAATGGCAAGATAGTAAGGCCTTCTAAATAAATGAAATAAGCAAATACCCCTATAAGGATAAAGCTAACTCCAGATATCAGCCCCAGCTTTTCTTCACCCCACGCAAAATTTTCAAAAAACAAATTACACCACCTCTACTCTCATCCCCTTAATATCCAGCTTATCGCTCCTCTTAATTAAAGCTCTGAGCATTATTTGAGATATACCCAGTTTTTCAACAAGATACCCAATAAAAGAATTCTCAGTTTTCACAATTTCAATGATTTTGTTTTCCCACTCACGGAACTCCTCTTCAGGCATGGTGATAACCTGAAGAACCTCTGAAGCCTCCATAATAGGAATGGTAAGCGTTATTTGAAAAAGATCATAATAAGTGTGGTAAGCCCTTACAACTCCACTGTCCGTGGTAATCCACTGCGTCTCCACGAATTTTATATTTTCAAGGTATTTAAGAGCTCTAACTCCCTCTTCACCGTATTTCTCTTTGATCTCTTCCAAAGTGCACCATTTTTTGGTTATCTCCTGAAACACCTTCTTTTTAACTTCAGTATTGCAAGAATAAAATACCGAAACCAGATCACCAATTTCGTTTACAACTTTAATTTTACTGCCGGGCATTAGGAGGGTATTGCCTTCGGAGATATATATTTTGTGTTACTTTTTATATGTTTTCGCAAACTTGAAATACGAATATATTATAAGGAGAGGGTATGCCTGCGTACAAAAGCAGAATTATCACATTCCTAAAAAATAGAGAAATAAAAGACGTTAATGGATATTTGATTATCAGCAATGGCAAAATTAAAAAAATAACGAAAGAAAAGCCAGAATGTGAGATAATAAATTACGATGATTTCATAATAATGCCAGGATTTGTTGATTCGCACATTCACCTTCCCCAGGTAAATATAAGGGGAAAATGGAGCACTTCGCTTTTAGAATGGCTGGAAAAATACGTATTCCCAGAGGAAATAAAATTTTTAAATGAGGATTACGCTAAAAAGAACTCAGCAAAATTTTTTTACGGGCTGGCAAAAAATGGAACCACCTCAGCAATGGTTTTCGGGCCCCCAAACATAGAAAGCACAGAAATAGCTTTTGAAGAAGCAAAAAGGGTGGGAATTAGGACGTTCATGGGACAAACTTTGATGGATACGAACGTACCAGAAGAACTCAAAACGACAGTAAGAGATGCAAAAAAAAGTATGAAAAGCATGGTGAATCATCTGGACGGAAAAAGGGCAGCGTATGTGCTCACTTTGAGATTCGCACCGGCTTGCAGCATGGAAATGATGAAAGAAACCGCAAATACTGCCAGGAAATTGAATTTAAGGATTCAAACACATATTTCCGAGCAACAAGAAGAGATTGAGCTCGTGAAAAAGATGTACGGCAAGAGTTATGCAGAAGTTTACGATTCTGCAGGAGTACTGACAAAAAGAACTGTGCTCGCTCACGGGGTACATTTATCCCCGAGGGAAATGGACTTGATAGCAAAAAGAAATGCCAAAATAGCACACTGTCCATCGTCAAATTTTTTCCTGCACAGCGGTAACATGCCAATTACGGAACTGATGAAAAGGGGAATAGACATAGGGATAGGAACAGACGTGGCAGCTGGGCCATTTATGAACCTGATGCCCGTGTTAAGAGACGCTTATTATGCAAACCCAATAACTCCAAGAACTGCTTTCAATCTCCTAACTTCTGGCGGCGCGAGGGTTTTAGGAATTGATGATTATGCAGGAACACTTGAACCAGGGAAACAGGGGGATTTCGTGGTGTTAAAAATTTCTGACAATTCAATGAGTACCAATGAAATACTCTCTGAGCTTATGTTTTTAGGTGACGACAGAAACGTGATGGCAACATACGTGGACGGAAAATCCATTTACATGAGCGAAGGAATTTAATTGAATAATGTATTTACCCATTATGTTCTCCAAGTTGGTGAATCCAAAAAGCATCGCAGTCATTGGAGCGTCTCACAATCCCGCAAAAATAGGATATGTTGTACTGAAAAATCTGGTATCTCACAATTTTAAAGGTGATGTTTATCCTGTGAATCCAAAAGGCGGCGAGATACTGGGATACCGCGTATATAAAAACGTTGAAGATTTACCAGAGGTTGACCTGGCAGTGATAACATTACCCGCAGAGCTCACGCTCAAGGTATTTGAAGATACTGCTAAAAAGGCAAAGTTTATAATACCCATAGCGGGCGGATTTGGTGAGACTGGAAAAAAAGGCAAGGAAATGGAAAAATACATACTGGAAAAGGCAAGAGAGCACAATGCGAGAATAGTGGGGCCAAATACGGTGGGAATATACATACCTTCCACAGGTGTGAATACCGCTCTTGTGGTTCCTGAACGCTCCCGTTTTCCTGGCGATGGTGATATTGCATTCATAACCCAAAGTGGAGCGCTGGGCCTTTTAACAATGGACTCCGTTTCACTGTATAATGTTGGGTTTTCCGCATTCATAAACTTAGGAAATAGGGTAGATGTAAATGAAAATGAGCTTTTAGAGTACTTTGGAAAAGACGAAAAGAGCAAGGTAATAATAATGTACATAGAAAGTTTCAAGGATGGAAAAGAGTTTATGAAAATAGCCTCCCAAGTTACAAGAAAGAAGCCAGTAGTGGTCCTGAAAGCAGGGAGAACTTCACGAGGAGGCAAAGCGGCAAGCCTGCACACGGGGGCACTTGGCGGAAACGATGCTGTTGCAGACGGCGCGTTCAAGCAGGTGGGTGTTATCCGTGCATACGATGAGGTTGAGCTGGTAGATTATGCCAGAGCCCTCGCATATGGGAAACCAATAATGGGCGATAGAATTGCAGTGGTAACCTCCGCAGGAGGTGTCGGGGTCGTCACCACGGACTACATAGAGAGCAAAGAGCACGGCATTGGTATGAAAATGGCGTCATTGGACGAGAAAACCAAGAGAAAGATAAAAGATGAGGTAGTTCCCTTTGCCTCAGTGGAAAATCCGATAGACATGACCGCACAGGCCAGCGACGATGATTACGACGGGGTTTTGGAAGCGCTACAATCAGACCCAAACGTGGATGCAATACTTGTTTACGCTCTATTCCAAACACCACTCATAAGCGAGAAACTTGTAGATATAATAACCAAGTGGCACAGAAAAGGGAGCAAGCCACTAATTGTTGGAAGCATCGGTAGCAATTTCACCATGAAAATGGCAGCTAAATTTGAAGAAAATAAGGTTCCCGTTTACATGAGCATAGAAAGAGCTGTAAAGGCAATTAAAGTGCTTCGCATACGAGGAAAATACATCGAGAGGTGGGAAAATGAATGAGTACGAAGCGAAATTAATGCTTAAAAAATACGGTGTTAAAGTACCAAACGGTTACGTGGCAAAGACCAAAGATGATCTTAAAAATATGAATTTAAAGTATCCACTCGTAGCAAAGGTACTAAGCGATAAAATCCTGCACAAAAGCGATGTTGGGGGAGTGCTTCTCCACATAAAAACTTTGGAAGAGGCACAGGAAGCATTCGAAAAAATCAACGGAAAATTTTCCACACCGGTTCTATTTGAAGAAATGGTAAATGGAAACGTTGAAACAATTATTGGCGTTATTAAAGACCCTACCTTCGGCCACGCAATAATGTTTGGACTTGGAGGCATATACACCGAAGTTTACAGAGATGTAACTTTCAGAGTTATACCGATAAATAGACGAGATGCTGAGGACATGATTCAGGATATACGTGGGAAAAAGATACTTGAAGGATACAGAGGAAAAAAAGTAAACCGTGAGGCCATTATATCGCTCCTTACATCGATTTCAAAACTGGTAGTGGAAAACCCCGATATAGAAGGAATAGACCTGAATCCAGTGCTGCTCACAGAAGATAAAGCCATAGTTTTGGACGCAAAGATAATTAAATCATAATTTTTTTTCTGCCAATTTTACAAGGGCATTTAAAATTGCCTCAACATCACCGGTGCATTGCATTCCTGCAGCGTTTTTGTGGCCACCATAGCTGCAATCAAAATCAGTGGCAACTTCACCAAGGATATCAAGAAGGTTTAACTCCTTGCTTCTGGAAGTAACCCGAACAACATCCTTTCTCTGAGAACCCACAAACACCACATCCACCAAGTTAGACATTAGCATGGCAAAAGAGCTTTCATGGGCTCCAACCTCAGTGGCACATATTATCTTGCTACCCTTTGTCCTGAATTTCATTCTTTGCATACCTTTAAGAATTGCTATTTTCTCGCTATGATTGTAAGGAAATCCAAATATGCTGGAAATATCCGAGAATTCCATTTTTGCATCTTCCAAAATTCTGAAGAATACAAGAAAAGTTCGGGTGTTGGCATGTCTGAACCAATCGGTATCCGAAATTATCCCCCCTGCTAAAAGCAAGTGTGCTATATTATCTTCAACCCTTCCATAAAGGTCGTAAAGCATCTCCGAGCATGAGGGGTAGTTATCCATAACAATCCTGCGCTCGGCAATAATATCATTGCTGGCGTGATGGTCGTAAATTGCATCCAGTCGTACATCCCTGAATTTTCCAAGCTGCTCCCTGCTTGCAGTATCCACCGCGATTATCTCAGTATAGGCAGAAGGATCAAAATCAGAAAGTACCTCTATGTTGTACTTTTTAGAGAGATAAGAGGCAAAGCGGTCCATGCCATCAGAAGCGATCTTAGAACCTCCAAAAATTTTGGAAAGGTAGTAAGCGGAGCCAAGAGCGTCCATGTCCGCGTTTTTATGCATCAATATCAGGCGGATTGGGCACCTCCCCCGTACCTTGAAAACTCTTCCTGTATCTCTTTTAACCTATCTTCAAGCAATTTCTGCTGCTTCTCTACAGCTTTCATTCGCAACTCTAAAAGTTCTTTCTTCTCCTCCAGTTCCTTCTTTATATTCCCCTTGCTCTTCGCTTTTACCAGTATTGTCCCAACACTTTTATATATCTGCGCATCGTCTGGAAGGCTCTCTAATTCCTTCAAACTTTTTTCAGTCTCTTTCAGAGATACCTCAAGCTGATATCTCTGAGCAACGATAGATTCCAACTCACCCTGCAATTTCTGCGCCTGCTCAAGTTTTTCTTTAAGATACGGAGTCAAACTAACTGCCATTATCAATCACCTCTTCCACATCAAGTGCCAAACTAAGCCACCTTATGTACGAATTCACCGCCGCGCGGAGAGCATGTGTATCTTTAGCTTGAATATGCAAGCGAAAGCAATCATCGAGAGACATGCTAACTTCCGTTCGGGGAATTTCCCTGTTACCCTCCACACTTAAAGCACGCTTAACTCGTCGGGATTTTTCAGGTGGCATGCTCACACAGAGCGTTAATTCTCGCACGTTCCTTAATCCACATTAAATATATAGATATTTTCCCGATTGCAGAATTTCGAATTTCGCAAACGAGAAATAATCCAGCAAAGATTAATATGCCCTCATGCTATTTCCCCATCGCCTATTAGGCAAAAGGAGGTATAAATATGAATGCAAAAGAATATGTAGAGAGCGTAATAGAGCACGTAAAGGCGAAGAATCCTGCAGAGCCAGAGTTTCACCAGGCAATGACTGAAGTGCTAAACACATTGATACCTGTGCTTGAAAAAGAGCCAAAATACCAGAAACACAAGATTCTGGAGAGAATCACCGAGCCAGAGCGAGTGATTATGTTCCGAGTCACATGGGAAGACGATAACGGCGAAATTCAAGTAAACAAGGGATATCGCGTGGAATTCAACAGCGCAATAGGCCCGTACAAGGGCGGTTTGAGATTCCATCCAACGGTCACTCTGGGAACCCTGAAGTTCTTGGGATTTGAGCAGATTTTCAAGAATGCTCTTACCGGCATACCCATGGGTGGAGGCAAGGGCGGTTCAGATTTTGATCCTCACGGTAAAAGCGATGCAGAAGTTCGCCGCTTCTGCGAAAGCTTTATGATGGAGCTTTACAGGCACATAGGACCCAATACCGATATCCCAGCTGGAGATATAGGTGTAGGCGGCCGAGAAATCGGATATCTGTTCGGAGCATACAAGAAGATTGTTGACAGATGGGAAGGAGTTCTCACAGGAAAGGGACTCAACTGGGGCGGCTCACTCATAAGGCCAGAAGCTACCGGATACGGCGCAACTTACTACCTACTTGAAATGCTTAAGCACTTCAAAGGCAAGGATGACCTGAAGGGATACAACGTTGCAATATCTGGAAGCGGAAACGTGGCACAGTTCGCATCCAAGAAGGTTACAGAAATGGGCGGTAAAGTAGTTACGCTATCAGACTCCAGGGGTACCATGTACCTGCCAGATGGAATCAACGATGAAATATGGAATGCTGTGTACGAAACAAAAGCAATCAAGCACGGTCGTTTGCAGGAAGTAGCTGAGAAATTCAACCTGCCATGGTTCGCAGGAAAGAAGGCATGGGAAGTTGCCGCCAAAGAGGCAGGCGAGGTACACGTAGCATTCCCGTGCGCAACCCAGAACGAAATAAATCTTGAAGATGCAAAGCTACTTACAAATGCGGGCCTCATCGCCGTGGTTGAAGGCGCAAACATGCCCGACACCCTGGACGCCATAAACCACTACTTTGACAATGGCATCATATTCGGACCTGCAAAGGCAGCCAATGCCGGTGGCGTGGCAGTGAGCGGCCTAGAAATGAGCCAGAACGCGCAGTTCACGTACTGGAGCGCTGAAGAGGTAGATAACAAGCTCCATAACATTATGAGGAACATATTCGCCACAGGAAAGAAGTACGCAGAGAAGTACGGCGATGGCAAGAACCTGCTTCTGGGTTCAAACATTGGCGCGTTCGTGAAGGTTGCAGATTCCATGATTGACCAGGGAATCTACTAAACCTATCTCCTATTTTTTAATTGCAAATTTTTTTAGCAAGCCATCAACTGAAAACCTTAAATCCTATTTTACGATACCCACGAGGGCCGGGGTAGCCAAGTGGACTAAGGCGCCAGCCTTGAGAGCTGGTTCCCTATACTGGGAGCGGGAGTTCGAATCTCCCCCCCGGCGCTTTTTAAAATATTCACAAAAATTTAAATTGTAAAAAACATTGGTTACGCGTGTTTGGTGAGTTATGCGTGAAGTGCAAGGGTCGTCTATGGTGCGGATTGCCAAAATGTCCCATTTTAGAAGCTGCAAAGAACTACATGCCCCGATTGAAAATCAATCCCGGAGATATTTTTGGCCTTTCACCGCCCTCCATATTCGTTGGAAGGTTTGGATATCCAAATGTGCTCGCAGGACCCCTTGTTTCCCAGAGCGAAGATTCATCGGTGATAGCAGACACGTCCAACTTATATGGAAAGGATTTGGATTTTGTTATGAAAAACACATCCTCGCTTTTGAGAGCATCAATTAAGGTTAATGTGAAAAAGCCATACGGAAAAATTATAGATGCAACTCAGGAGATTTCCATGTCCACAAAGCCTCTCGACACCGAGGTGCAGGTGGAAAAAATAAGGATGTCTCCTTCATTGGACACTTTTTTCCATCCCACTGGCCCTCTTATAATTCCACGCAAGGTGGACGTGGTGGATAACCCAGCAATTCCCAGAAAAGTAGACAATGTGGTGGAAGAGCGTCTAAAAGCGAACAAGGTAATAATTGAACTGTACAATTACGGGTTAAGCGTCGATTACATTCAAAGAATCCTGTCCGCGGGGGTTTTAGGATTTGACAAAAAACTCGTGCCAACGAGATGGAGTATCACCGCCGTGGACGATGCCATAGGAAAATATTTGCTTGAAAAGATAAGAAATTACGAAAGCATAAACGAAATCCAGTACTATTCAAATTCGTTCATGGGCAACGAGTTTCACATTCTCCTCATCCCCGGAGCGTGGGAATTCGAAATGTTGGAATCTTGGCTAAAGGGCGCAATATATTCACCGGGAAAAACCATAATCGGAGAGGATTACGAGCCGTACTCGGGGAGAAAGAAGTATGCGGATAATATTACAGGCGCGTATTACGCTGCAAGACTGGCTGTGGAAGAACATTTAGAATCGATAAGGAGACAAGCGAGGGTAATTATCTATAGAGAAATCACACCAGATTACAAACTGCCTTTAGGAGTATGGATAATCAGAGAGACAGTGCGTCATGCAATGTTCGGAACACCCACAAAGTTTGATAGTATTGATTCAGCAATTGAATACATAAGCAAAAAAGTAAAGGTAGAAGAGTGGAAAAAGAAAAGTAAAATAATATATGAATTTAAGCATCAAAAAACACTCTTTGACTTTCAAAATTAACTATTTCCCCTGACCCCATTCAACCACCCAGACCTCGTGGTCGGCGCCGCGGTGCACGCATTTTGTATGTTCGATTTCCACGGGAGAGTTCACAATTAATTCCACAAGCCCCTTAAAATAATAGGTTAAAAATTCACAGAAAAGAGGGTCTTCTGATATCTCATAACCATGAATCTCAGCTTTTCCACTGTTTATCATTTTACCTTCCAATCTTCCAAAATTATAAAAAACGTGCCAGTAATCATTTGCCATTTTTACGAGCTCCTCTGGATTCGATGGCCATTTCAATAACAGGCCAACAATATCTGCAGTAGCTCTCGGGGACTCTCTTGCCAACCTTCTAAATGAATTAGCTCCAAACAATTCTTTGAATGCCTTCAAAAACAGGATATTGTATTTTTGAGGATACCACTCTGCAACTCTTATGGATTTTTCATCCAATTTACCCGCGAATCCGTACTCTTTCATCTTTCTTATGACAGAATTCAATCCTTCGGTTCCATATTTTTCTTTCACATATTCAACCCTCGTAATGTAAATCCCTCCTTTGCTCATGTCCCCGTTTATCATAAAAGCTTGAGTCGGATAAAGATTTATAATAATTACGCCCTTAGTATCCACAAAGATTATAAAAATTGAAAAAGTGAAAACAATTCTAATTTAATTAAGACCACTCCATCACATACTTGCAATCTTCCTCGTTATCGGGATCAACGGGCGTGACCTTGCCCTTAGCTTTGGTAATTTCTAATATGCCTTGCAACGCGCCTTCCCACGCGAGACACGAAGGCTCCGGTTCCCGCGTGTTTTTTATGGTTATGGTTGCTTTATTATCTTCCTCTTCTATTATGAACTCCCCGTAGTTAAAGAGAGTTTTGTATGTGTCCCTTGCCCGCCTTATGAACTTTTCAACGCTCATAAACGAGACCACTATGTACGTGAAAACACCCAGATCCGTGCTTACATACCTGCCAGCTTCCACAACATATTTATCTCCTTTCTTTTCCTTTATCCACATGAGTACGCTGGTAGCCATCTCTGCAGGAATCCATTCACCATCTTTTGGATTTTCATCCATACCCACGTACTTAGCAGCCTCTTGCAGCCCTTCAATACCCCCCTTTTTCTTTACAAACTTCAAATAACCATTCAATACAGCACCTTTTGCCATTTTCTCTCCAGCCACATAAAAGGAAAATAAAGGGAGTATAAAAATTTAACTTTTAAAATTTTCATGAATTCATCAAAATAGCTCATCAAAAAGTCTTGTAGCGCCTTCCCGCAGAACATCCACCACGGGCATGCCTAATTCTTCTTCAATTCGCCCTTTATATTTTTCGTATTCTTCATCACTCATTTTCTCGCCGTCAACCGCAATGCCCACCACCTTTCCACCCGATACATTCTCTGCGAGGCGCTCGTACGTTTCTATTTGCCACTTCAAATCCGGAATTTTAAATCCCGGATAGTCGTGATGCTCCTCCCTCATAGGGTCATGAGCCAAAATGATCTTCTTTGGATAAGAGCCATGTAAAATCGCAAGGGTAACTCCACTGTACGCTGGATGGGTCAACGCACCCTGGCCTTCCACAAAAATGATTTCTCTATTTTTGGCCACATTAACCACGAGTTCTTCCACGGCTCCAGCCATGAAATCACCGGGTATTCGATCGATCACATAACCTGCATCGGCGCCTATCATTATCCCTGTCTGCCCCGTGGCCACAAATCCCGCATTTATATCCCGCTTCCTCGCCTCATTTGTCAGTTCTACAGCGGTGATCATCTTTCCAACGCTGCAATCGGTGCCTGCCACTAAAACTGAATTAACTTCTCTTCCTGAGCCATCAGCCACTCTAAGATTTTCTGGTGGTTTACGCACGTCCCATATCTCCGCACCAAATCGCTCTGCGATTTTTTTAAACTCGCTGTCTTCGCTCAGAAAATCATGGAGCCCAGAGATTACCTTCTTTCCATGCTCCAAAGCGTATTTTATCTCATTTCTCCACGCACCCGGCAATTTTCCACCGATTGGCGCAACGCCGATTATAAGAGCATCGTAATCATCTTTTATCTCCTGAATGCTGGAATATATCCTCACGTGCCTGTGGCCGGGGAAAAATTCATCCGCATATCTTCCGCTCAAGGTTCTATCGATTATACCCACTATTTCGTTGGGTGAGTAAAAATACACGCCCCTCGCAGTTTTTCCGCCCATCCTGGTAAATTTTTCATGTGCAAGGATAACAACGCGCATATTAGGAGATATGCAACTGAGATATAAAATTAATATACAATTAAAACTTAGTTCATTAACAACACCATCATAAATCCATATTTTTCCAAAGTATATGCGAAAAAGGAACCAGATGTAAAAATAAATGGAGTAATTTATTATCCCCGAAGCGCATGGGGGAACATGGACGAGGCTATGAAAAGGGTCGAGGCGGTTCTTTTCTCGGTGGACAAGCCAATGAGAGTTGGGGAAATTGCCAGAATAGTTGATTTGCCCGTGGAAGAAGTGAGCAAAGCCATGAAAAGATTAAGAAACACGTATGAGAACACAGATGGTGCAATAGAGATTGTAAGACTTGGAAACAAGTACGTTATGCAACTAAAAGATGAATACGTCGAATACGGCTACAAAGTGGGTAAAAAAGAGATGCCAGACGACTTGCTAAAAACCTTGGCGGTAATTGCCTATTATCAGCCAATATCTAAAAGGAAGCTTAGGGAAATATTAGGAACTAAAGTGTATGCACACGTGGAAGAACTGAAAAAGAGAAATTTTATTTACGGTAAAAAATCAGGAAGAACGGAAATTTTGAGAACCACTAAAAGATTTAATGAGTATTTTGGTATAGACGCTTCCAAACCAGAAGAGATTAAAAAATTCTTTGAAAGCTCTGCAGGAGGTGTGAATGATGAATAAAGTTCTGCTTATCGGTGCGGGAGGAAGAGAACATGCCATTGCCAACGCTCTTAAAAAAAGCGGCGCAAAGATATATGCCGTTATGAAAAACAAAAACCCGGGTATTGCGAGACTTGCCGAAGAGTACATAATTGGAGACCATAACTCAGTAAGTTACGTCAAGAATCTTGACTGGGTAAAATTTAAGAAAGTGGATTTTGCGTTT
Source organism: DHVE2 group archaeon (assembly GCA_015521465.1). GTDB lineage: Archaea > Thermoplasmatota > Thermoplasmata > Thermoplasmatales > Aciduliprofundaceae > JAADDK01. The sequence continues at coordinate 6,298 of WAOD01000076.1, read as the reverse complement.
ATCGGACCAGAAGCACCTCTTATTAACGGAATGGCGGATATGCTGGATGAGTCGGGAATCCCGGTAGTTGGCCCAAAGAAAAACGCTGCAATAATCGAGGGTTCAAAGGAATTTATGAGGGACCTTATGAAAAAACATGGCATAGATGGATTGGTTGATTATTACGTGTTTACCAATTCAAAGAAGGTGGAAAAGTTCCTGATAGATTACAAAAAACCCTTTGTAGTAAAGCCCGTGGGAGTTACCGGTGGAAAAGGGGTATGGGTAATGGGCGACCACTTCAAAACAAAAGAAGAAGGTATAAAGTATGCCAAAAAGGTGATTGAGGAAAACATAGGTGGAGAAAGAAAAGTAATAATCGAAGAAAAATTGAGCGGCGAGGAGTTCACCCTTCAAGTATTCACAGACGGACGAAACATCAAAGGAATGCCTCTGGTGCAGGATTTCAAGAGAGCTTACGAGAGAGACAAAGGACCAAACACGGGAGGTATGGGATCATACAGCATGGAAAACCATCTGCTTCCATTCATGGACGAAAAGGATTACGCCAAGGCTATGAAGATTCTGGAAGACATAATAGCAGCTATGCGCAGGGAAGGTAGAACATACAAAGGTGTGCTATACGGGCAGTTTATGCTCACTGCGGAAGGTCCCAAAGTAATAGAGATTAACTGCAGATTTGGAGACCCAGAAGCAATGAACGTGCTCTCGATACTGGACACTAACCTCCTTGATATATCCTGGGAAATAATAGAGGGCCACTTGCGAGAAAAAGTGCTCTTTAAAGATTTGGCAACGGTTGTAAAATATATAGTACCTGCAGGATACGGCACCGCAAATGTGAATAAAGGCACAGAGATAAGGGTGAACGAGAAAAAGATTGAGCAGGAGGGAGCTATTGTATACTATGCCTCGGTAAATGATGAAAATGGAAGGATATACACCACAACATCCAGATCGCTTGCAGTGGTAGGATTGGGCAAGAATTTGAATCTCGCAGAGCAGATTGCTGAACGCGCATTATCTCATGTATCCGGTAAGATATATGCAAGGCATGACATCGCAAAGGCAGATATGATTAAAAAGAAAATTGAAAAGATGAATGCAATTAAGATAAATCGCCGGTGAAAGCATATGAGAGTTAGCACTGTAAAGCAAATGAGAGAGATGGACAAAAGAGCCGTAGAGAAATATGGTATAGAAGACAAACTGCTGATGGAAAACGCAGGTAATGCAGTGTACTTTGCAATTTTAAAGCATTTTGGCACTGTTAAAGGAAAAAAATTTGTGATTTTTTCTGGCTCAGGAAACAACGGTGGAGATGCCCTGGTAGTTGCACGAAAGCTTTTTTCAAGCGGTGCAAACATAAAGATATACACGATGAGCTCGCCTGAGAAATACAGGGGCTCCGCGAAGATGAACTACGATATAATAAAGAATATCGGGATTGATATTGAGCAATTTATGGGAGATAATGCCATAGTTCGTATGGCTGTGGAGTCGGCTGACGCGGTTATTGACGGAATATTGGGAACAGGAATATCTCGCACCGTAGAAGGAAAATACGCCGAGGCAATAAATCTCATTAACAACTCTGCAAAGATGGTGTTTTCAATAGACATACCTTCAGGAATAGCCGGAGATTCTGGAGAAGTCATGGGTACCGCCATTCAAGCTGATTATACTGTTACATTTGGGCTTCCAAAAGTAGGAAACATCCTCTATCCAGGAGCAGAGCATAATGGAAGGATATATGTAAGCCACATATCTTTTCCTCCTGAAAACTACGAAATCGACGAAATTAATATTTTCCTCAACGAGCCTGTTGTCCCACCTGAAAGAAAAAAAGATGGGCATAAGGGTACATTTGGTTCGGCTCTATTTGTCTCAGGGGCTCGGGGCTACTATGGTGCCCCATATTTATCAGCTATGGCTTTTTTAAAGAGCGGGGGCGGATACGCGCGGCTTGCTGCACCTGAATCCGTTGTACCATTCACCAGCACTGAAGGGCGTGAAATTGTGTATCACCCATTACCAGAAACTCCCGAAGGAAGTATAGATACGACCTCTATAGATACGATAAAAAACATATCCACGAAGGTCGATTTTGTTGTTATCGGTCCGGGCACATCTTTAAATGAAAAAACTCAAAATCTAATGCGTGAGCTTACTAAACAAATAGATAAGCCCATTATCATTGACGGAGATGCCATCACAGCAATTGCTAAGGAGCCAGAACTAATAAAAAAGAGAGAAAAATATACCATCATTACACCGCATCCCGGAGAGATGTCCCGATTGACAGGAATAACCGTTAAAGAGATAGTAAAGGATAGAATTTCTATCGCAAGGAATTTTTCAAAAAATTACAACTGCGCGGTTGTTCTTAAAGGGGCACGAACCGTTATTGCTTTCCCAGATAGGCTCGTATACATTAACATGTCTGGAAACTCAGGGATGGCCACAGCAGGAAGTGGAGATGTGCTCACTGGCACTATTGCAGCAATGTTCGGGCTGGGCCTAAACATAAAAGATGCTATTTTAACAGGAGTATTCGTCCATGGGCTTGCAGGAGATCTTGCATCTCAAAAAATCGGAGAAGATGGCATTACCGCAAGAGATATTCTTAATTATCTGCCAGAAGCAGTAAAAAAGCTCAGAAAAGACTATGAAAAATTAAGAATCAAATATGGCGTAGAAGTAATATAGATTATCAATCTCCCCATTTTTGCGGGTAAGTTGAATTCCTGAGAAAACATGGAAAAAGATAGATAAAAATAAGGAGGTGATTAAATATAGAGGTCATAAGCGAGTACTTTGAAAAGAAGGAGCTTAGAAGCGATGTAGAAATAATGGGAAAAGATGTAATCGCCAACTTCTCTTTTGAATGAGTGAAACACAGATTCAATTACATTTCTATGCGAATACTTCTTTTTCCACTCTGACGATTTGCCCTTTTTCAGTAATCGTCTACGCAATCCACAATGAGCATTTTTACGGGTTGCAATGTATGGTTCACCACCATACTCCAATACAAATCGTATATTTCGTAAAGAGTCATAGCCTTTATCCGCATAGACCCCCTCAATCTTTTCCTCGTTTTTCAAAAGAGGAATGAGATATGGAAAATCATTAGCATGCGATTTTCTAACTATCTCATCTTCTCTTCTCGCTTTTCTTCCAATTCGCTGTGTGTAGTAATACGGACGGTAAGAAATTTGAATACCTGTGGAATCTACAGCAAATTTATTGGGTATTCCTATGATCTTCACTATTTCCCTTATTACAATACGAATCCATCGTTCAGGTATTCTTTTAACCCGTTTTAATTTGTGCCTTTGTGTGGGATTTTCTTCAATCTCATTACCCTCTGTACCTTATCCATATATTCCATAATCTGGAGCGTGTTTTCTATGTTCCCAAATACTGCGCCAGCACTATCGGCATGATGTGCTGGTGTATCGTGTGATCCTTCCTTGAATATTTGCTCCAGCAAAGTGGAATTTTTGCTCTTTTCATTGCTTTTAACCCCCATCTTCACAATCTTGTATATCTCTAATTTCCGACTCATCCATCATTAATCTTCTCTATTTTATTTTTTTGTATGGTTGCAACTTGCCCCATTTTTGCAAAAGTTATTTTTAGAGAATTGCATTGCTACATTATGGACATTATGAGCATATTTAAAGAGCAGGCAAACGAGCTTCTTATGAAATTTGGAATCAGCAAAGAAGTAGAGAGAGCAAAGGAGGGTTTCGGAGATTTCACACTTCCATGTTTTTTCCTTGCGAAAAAATACAGAAAAAACCCCGCGGAAATTGCAAGAGATATAGCAAACAAAATTGAAAAAAATGAATACTTTAATGAAATCGAAGCAGTTGGGCCATACCTAAATTTCCACATAAATCCAAAAAAATTATCAGAGATTGTATTAAAAAATACTCTTGATGAAAAGATTTTTCAATTTGAAAGAAAAGGCAAAGTAATATTAGAACACACAAGTGCAAATCCAACTGGGCCACTTCATGTGGGAAGAGCAAGAAATCCCATAATCGGGGACACCATGGCAAGAATACTCAAAGAGTATGGATTTGATGTTGAAACTCAGTACTTCGTAAATGATGCAGGCTTGCAGGTAGCGACCTTACTCTGGGGAATAAAAAATTTAAGAAAAGGTAATGAGCAAGAGAACGATACAAAATGCGACCAAAAACTCGTGAAGTATTATCAAAAGGCATCAAAAATGGCAAAAGAAGATAAAATCGTGGAAAATGAAATAAGAAAAACAATGAAAAGTTACGAAGCAGGTGATCCTAAGCTTAGGAAATTAGCAAAAAAAGAAATAGGATGTGTTTTAAGTGGAATCTCGGAAACATTAAGAAGAATCAATGTAGAGATAGATAAGTACGTATGGGAATCCACACTGATTCCACATACGAGGGAAATAGTAAGTAAATTGAAAGAATATATTTCAGAGGAAAACGGCGCTTATTACATAGACCTGAAAAAATTAAATGCAAACTTACAAAAAGATAAGTTTTATCTTTACAGGCAAGATGGAACCACTCTCTATTTTCTTAGAGATATCGCATACCATTTAGAAAAAGCAAAAAAAACAAAAAAGATAATTGATGTTATGGGAGAGGACCACAAATTGCACTTCAACGCATTAAGAGAAGTGTTGAAATTATTGGATTCAGATATAGATATGAAAGCTCTCTTCTATTCTTTTGTAAGCTTACCAGATGGAAAAATGAGCACAAGGAGAGGAAACGCTGTTTATCTTGATGATTTGATAGACGAAGGACTCAAAAAAGCTATGGAAGTTATAAAGGGCAGAGGCTATGATACCAACGAAGAAAATAAGATTGCAACGGCAGTGGCAACATCGGCCATAAGGTACTCTATACTAAACGTGCAAGAGGAGAAAAAAATCGTGTTCAAATGGGATAGGGCTCTCAGTTTTGATGGCGAAAGTGCTCCATTTATAATGTACACCTATACAAGGGCAATTAGTATTCTAAGCAAAACAGAATGGTACGGGGAATACAACCACGAAAAACTAACTCACCCAAACGAGATCAAACTACTTAAACTGTTAGCAGAATATCCATCTGTAGTTAGAGAATCTGCAGAAAAACTAAGTCCATATATAATGGCTAAATATGCATATACTTTAGCCACACAGTTCAATCAGTTTTATAGGGATTGCCCAGTATTATCTAGCGATTTGAATACAAGAAACGCAAGAATAGCACTGGTAAAGGCATTTACAAAAGTTATGGAACACGTGATGAATAACTTAGGCATATCAAGACTACAAAAAATGTAAATAAAAAGAAATAAATTCACTCCTTTTTCTCGCTTTTACCCCCTTTCTTGTTTCCGCCTTTCTTGAACTTCTTTTTCTCGTTCTTCTTTTCCATGTATCTCCATGCAATGTATCCTGCAATTATGATTATTGCTATGCTGCCACCTATTATGGCAGGCAACTTCCACGGTGCTTGCTCTACCTTCACTGTTTCCTTCTTTACATTATCACTAAGGTAGCTGCTTGGCTCGTCAGCACAGTAAACCTTAACAGTCACTGTATAGTTCCCAGGAGCAACAGGGGTCCATGTTATGGTTCTTATTGCATAGCTGCCATTCTTCAAATCCTCAAATGTCTTATTGGCCACAACCTTACCATTCACATATAAAGCCACAAAGTACTTCCTGGCAATGGCATTTCCATTGTTTGACACATTCACCTCAAAAGTAAGTGTGGCACCTTCAACCCTGTCACCCTTTATGTTAACAGTATTTATCGCCAAGTCAGGACGTACTGGAGTTACTCTTAGTGTCCTGTTTATCACGTTATAATTGCCACACGCATCTGTAACATTGAGTATTATGTAATATGTCCCGTACTTGTGAAACTTTAATGTGACTTTATTACCTGCAAAACTGCCATTAACCACACTGTATATCCCATCTGTAATATTTATAACCTTGTAACTACTGTCTTTGATTGTCCAAACATACTTGGCTATTGTTCCATTCTGAGGATCATAACTACCCGTTGCATCTAAAGTAATATTTTGATTCTCCTTTACTTCATTGACATTCTTACCAGCAACGGTAAAGTTAAGCCTCACCACTGGCTTAGTTGTATCCTTTACTTTCACGGGGAAAGAGATTATCACCGTATTGTTAACGGAATCCTTCAACGTCACATTTACGTAATACGGCCCATGCCGAGTGGGCATATCAAAAGCGTAGCTCCTGTTGGCCCCTGTGCTCATGTTGCCGTTGAAAT
>WAOD01000075.1 GCA_015521465.1 DHVE2 group archaeon | reverse complement strand
ATGGAATAAAAGCAGGGGGGATAAACACAGAGCCAAATATAGTAACTGTGCGAGAATCACCCGTGTACGCGCTGTTGGACGGGGACGAAGCAATGGGGCAGATATCGGGATACAGAGCAACAAATATTGCGATAAATAAAGCAAAAGAAAACGGCATAGCCGTTGTTGGAGTGAAAAACAGCAACCATTACGGCACCGCAGGCTACTACGCTCTAAAAATGGCAGAAGAAGATTTGGTAGGTATAAGCATGACCACCTCGAGTCCACTGGTTTCGCATACCGGTGCTATGGAGAGATTCATCGGTACAAATCCAATCGCCATGGGGGTACCTGTTGAAGGAGAAAAACCATTTCTGCTGGATATGGCCACCAGTGTTGTTCCCAGCGGTAAGATCGAAATGGCTCAAAGGAAAAAAGAGAGAGTGCCAGAAGGATGGGCAATAAGCACGGTGAACGGGGAAATGATTACCGATCCAAACAGGATACTAAGCCCTGAAGGTGCAATACTTCCCCTTGGAGGCCTTGGTGAGATTTTTGGGGGACACAAGGGATACGGATTAGGAGCCATGGTGGACATACTTAGTGGAATACTGGTAGGTGCTACATGGAGCAAACATGTAGCAGGTGCTAAAGAGAAACACAGCAACGTGGGACATTTTTTTATGGCAATTAACCCTGCTGCATTTGGAGACATTAAAGAATTCAAGAACAATGTTAAAAAAATGAGGGAAGAGCTGAGAAACTCCAGAAAACATCCAAAATTTCATAGAATCTGGACCCACGGGGAGAAGGGTTTTCTAACCGAGGAGACTCGCCTGAAAATAGGAATACCCATCCATCGCTCAGTTTACATTGAAATTAACCAGATTGCCAAGGATCTGGGAGTAAAAGCTCTTTCATAATTTTAATCACCTCCTCCAGATTTTTTGAGCAACTTCCTGCTTAAATATGGCACCCATGCGGAATCAAGTATCATTAATAGGAACACAGTTAAAAGGGGGGAGTATAAGTATTATCTCCTCCCAGTACACAAGATTTTATCACCAAACTGGGTCTTCACGCAATTGGAAGCGTGGCCGTGCTAGCCGCCACTGCACCTTTAGGACCTTCTAAAGAGATGAACAGGTACTTTTTAAAGCCAACTTTTGGGAGTATCACGACGGCTGCAAGGGGGCGTGCCACAAATATAACCAAGAGAGCAACAACTGTAGAATATATAAGGATATTCAACGAAAGATTGGAAATACTAAGAGAAGCGCCTAAGAGTACGAATATCATCATTATTGAAAAAGTTGATAGTGAATCTGTGAATTTCACGTTAGAATCAATCGCACCATCCATGGAGTCTGATTTTTTCTTAAAAAGCGCAGAGTAATTGGCCAGAACTATGGCCATAACGGTTACCACAAGAAATCCTGAGGCTTTTATTCCCTCTCCAAGCACGTAAGCCCCAAAGGCCAGTGCCATCACCAGAATTACAGGATAGGGATGTTCCTTTACATTTAGCTTATCCATAGTATAGTAGGAAATAACCGCAAAGACTATGCCAATAACAACTGATGCAAATAACTGGTACAAAAAGAGAAACGTGGCTGCAAAATAAAGAGAAGCACTGGGAACTATCTCAATGAGATTTGCAAGTGCAGGTACCTCAGGAACTATAAAGATAAAAGCAACAAGGGTTAGAATTATAGCGAGGGGACCATTGAATATTGCCTCCGTCAAAATTACGGTTTCCACATCTTTATCTATTTTGTGTATTTTAAACAGGGGAATCAATGTGGCAGGGTCTGTTCCCGATACTATAGCCCCAAACAAAAACCCTATTGTCCATGGAACGTGAAATATCCACTGAAATACCAAACCAGAAATTATCGCAGTTATTAGCAATCCCAGGGTATCCAGAAGACCTATAACCAACATGTGCTTTTTGAGAAGATGTGCTTTAAGCTGGAACCCGGCAGCCAGCATTACAAGAAATAGACCGAAAGAACGAATGTAATAAAACAGAACCCGTGCTGTATTTGGTAGGATAAGGTTTAGAATTGGCCCCACCACCATTCCAAAGAATATGAGAAGCGGAGTATATGGAAATTTTGTTTTTCTACTTATAAGCATTGCCGCTATGCCAGATAAAAAAACTATCATCAGTGCAAGAGAAATTGCATTTACGCTAAATTCCATTCCCACAGAAGGGGTAAATACCACACAAAGGGATAAATGATATTACATAAAATATTTTTGTACTCAAAGAGAAAAGCAAATAATAACGAAAGGTGCCACCAATAAATTATTATAATTTGACAAAAGCAGGAGCAATTTGAGATATAAGCAAAGATTATATATCCAATCGTTTTTAGCTTCAAAAAATATTGAAATGGTGATTGACATGTTCAGGAAGGTACTGTTCGCGACGGATTTCACACCATCTGCCACAAATGCACTAAGATACGTTATAAAGCTCAAGGAAGCAGGTACAGAGGAAGTCGTGGTGATACACGTGGTGGAGAATGTTACCCTGGAGGCCATGGTTGAATCGTGCATATGGAGCAAGGAAGATGTAAAAAAATGTGAGGAAGAGATAGAAGAAAAGGTCATTGCTCAGGCAAAGAAGAAGATGCAAGGCATAAAAGAGGAACTTGAAAAACATGGCCTGAAAGTTAAAACGGTAGTTAAAATAGGAAAACCAGCGATTAATATTGTAGATACTGCAAAAAAAGAGGGAGTCTCTATAATAGTTCTTGGCTCACACGGAAAAAGTAGGACTGAGGAAGTGCTAATAGGTAGCGTGGCTGAGAATGTTGTACGTCATGCTTCACATATACCTGTACTACTGGTAAGAGAGTGATTAACATGGGAGAAAAACAACCCCTTGCAAGATTTATAAAAGTTACCAAGTGGATGGTAGGCCACATTGTAATACCAGTAAGCATAGCAATGGTACTCGGATTAGCCGTTGGATATTTCATACCCCATTCAATAGCCTCAAAACTTGAATTCACAGTAATCATAGGACTGTTCTGGATGCTTTACCCCATGATGATTGATCTCCACATGGGCGAATTGAAAGAGGTGGTTAAAAGACCCAAAAAAATAGGATTATCACTTCTTATTAACTTCATAATCTCTCCGCTTATAATTGGCACGTTGGTATGGTTACTCATGAGTAATTACCCAGATCTGGGCGCTGGAATGATATTAGTGGGTGTAAGTCCCTGCTCCGCCATGAACACCGCCGCGTCTGCATTTGTTGGAGCAAATATAGAACTCACACTTGGAATAATTGCCATAAGCTATCTATTAACAATAATTGCAGCACCTGGATGGGCCACAGTACTCATACACAGATCTGTGCCCGTGCCATTCCTATTTATGGTAAGACAGATAGCATTAGTGATTCTCATCCCAATGTTCCTTGGATGGATTACACGCGTTGCCCTACAGAAAAAAATGGGAGAGGAAAAATATCTTCAAATAGTTCCCTCCTTTGAAGGCTTTTCATTTTTGGGCGTTCTCTTTATGATTTTCTTCTTATTCGTTATAAACGGAAAAGGTATAATATCACACTGGGAATTTCTGATTAATATCATAGTGGTTTCTGTGTTGTTCTTCGCAATAATGATGGTTATAGGGATATATCTTCCAAGAGCCATGAAGCTCAATTACAGGGATTCCGCATCCATCACAATAACATCTGTGGCAAAAAACGAATCCATTGCCATGGCTCTGGCATTTATGCTTTTCGGAGCAAAGTCAGCCATAGGGGTTGCCATTGGAGGAGTACTCGTACAGGTGCCATTCATGGTATTCTACATACAAACAATATCTAAGAAGCTTAAGAAGAAGTGGGGAGAGAACGATGATACAATAGCAGTACAAGCAAACCCTGATTCAGAAAAACAAGAATAAAAATAAAGTGCAGGAGAAACAGTAAAAAGAGTTACACACTAAAAATTACAAAACTCCCTCTACATTTTTTACAAGTAACATCGACTATTAAAATAATAATGATCACAGAATTGGAAGCAGAAAGGAAAGATCATCAGCAAAGTTAGAAGGAAAAAAATGATAAATAAAACGAATGCAATTTATATATGAAATGAAGAAGAAAAGTAGCCGCAGTAATAAGGATATTCAGAACGATAATCGTGGTAGAGTCCGTTGGGTTTAGGCAATATCTCGCCTCTGCCCTAACAACAGATACTCCAGAGAAGAAATTTATTTGGGGAATAGTTGGAACTGGAGTGTTGGCCTTCCTGATGATAGCGAACTATATTGGGACGATAAAAGATACCAAGAAAAAGAGGAGATACGCCTCATGAACAAGAGTGGACTTGTGGTAATATTGCTACATCATATAGGAATTGGCATCTTCATATGGATTGCGATAGAAGCATGGTTAGAGATGAAAGGGCTACCATGATACCAAGCAGTATACAAACAGAAAAGAAGAGAAATGCTGAAAATATCTTTTTTAAAAATATGCATATTTGCTGAATTCCACCATATCAGGATGCAAGGGAAATGGTCAAAAAAGTAGTGAACACACACTATAAACAGAGAACAGCGCCCCGGCCGGGATTTGAACCCGGGTCGCGGGCTCGACAGGCCCGCATGATAGGCCGCTACACTACCGGGGCTCTAAGAGGCTGTAAGGAAAAGGTATATTTAAAGATTTTTTTTCGCGTATTCAAGACCTTCTCTGAAAGCCCGCTCGTTAAGTTCCCAGAATCTCTTTGGCACCCTGTCCTTTATTCCTTTTAACAGGGCTTCTGGCTCTATTATTCCAGTTACCCCTGCAAAGAATCCCAGCATAACGATGTTTGCAACGATTGGGTTTCCAAGTTTCTCAGCTATTTTTGTTGCAGGGATTCCGTATACCTTACGTTTCTCGTCTGGAAGATGAACCAGATCACTATCTACAATTATCACACCATCATCTTTCAGCTTATGGACGTAGTCATTGTAAGCGCTCATGCTCATTACTACCAAATAATCGGCCTTGCTAACGTGAGGATAATCTATTTTTTCATCGGCAATTATAACCTCGCT
>WAOD01000074.1 GCA_015521465.1 DHVE2 group archaeon | reverse complement strand
AGAACTTCCAAGCACAACAACTCCTGATCAGCTGGTTGGAAAAACGGGTGTGGTAATCAGGGAAATAGAGCCCAATACAATTAAAGGAAAAGTTAGGATTGGAACTGAGATTTGGAGCGCCACTGCGGATAGCAAGATAGAAGAAGGTAAAGAAGTGATGGTGAAAAAAGCGGAAGGAGTGCATCTTGTAGTTGAGGAGGTGAAATAAAAATGGATCTGTGGGTAATAGGAGGTATAGTGTTTTTGGTAGTGATACTGGTTGTGATATTTTTCTCTACAGCGGTTAGGATAGTGAAGCCATGGGAACGGGGTGTATATATATTCCTTGGAAAACATCGTGGGGTTCTAAATCCAGGTTTCCATGTTGTTTATCCGTTTGCACAGGTTTATCCGATAGATATGAGAACCCAGACGTGGGATGTTCCGAAGCAGGAGGTAATTACGAAGGATAATTCCCCAACAGGTGTGGATGCAGTGATATACATACGTGTGGTAGACGCTTATAAAGCATTTTACGAGGTACAGGATTACAAACTGGCCACTATAAATCTTGCAAGAACTACTTTGAGGTCAGTTATAGGTAACATGTCTCTGGATGAGGTTCTGTATAACAGGGAGCAGATTAACTCACATCTCCGAGATGTTCTGGACGAAGCAACTGACCAGTGGGGAGTTAAAGTGGAGGCCGTTGAAATCAAGGAAGTGGACCCATCTAAGAAGGTAAAGCAGGCCATGGAAGAGCAGACCTCTGCGGAGAGGGAAAGAAGGGCGGCAATACTTCGCGCGGATGGAGTTAAGCGCTCTCAGATACTGGAAGCTGAAGGTAAGAAACAATCTGCAATTCTTGAAGCAGAAGGTAAGAGGCAGTCAAATATCTTGGAAGCTGAAGGTATAAGAATAGCCACAATCTTGAAAGCGCAGGGCGAAGCTCAGAGATATCGCATAATCTCATTAGGTTCAGCAACGCTCAATTCTAAGGCGCTAAGTGTTCTTTCATTGGATACGTTAACTAGAATGGCGGATGGACAGGCAACCAAGATAATATTTCCGTTTGAAATTACAAAGCTAATTGAGACCACCGCAAACTATCTTGGAGTTCCCGTAAAAGAAGCGGTTAGCGAAGATGCCAATTACGAGGACATAGAGCGTGTGGTGGGCAAAGCTGATGAAGTACTTGGACCAATACCTTCGTACGAGGAAATAGAAAAGGAAACAAAGGAAGCAAAAGAGAGCATTGAGGAAAAAAAGGTTGATTTGTCAAGCACCGATGAGAAAAAGCTGTTTCAGGGGTCATCTGGTGATTGATACTATTTATTTTTTTAATTAATTTTTAAAGTGAAGCTATCGTGACATTTTTAAAAGAGGTGATTGTTGGGATTAAATGGCAGGTTAAAAAAGAATGGGAGCAAAGATTGTGTATTTTCTCGTTAGAACCAGGTGTCCAGTGGTTTTATATGTTCTCTCTCTTCTATTCCCGGGGGGGATATTTTCTGGGACATGACCCGCTCCATCCATTCTTCTACCGTTTCCTCGTCGGCCAAGCGTGCCCTCTTAAGTTCAAACTCGCATTCCGGACAGTAAAGTGCAAGGGGGTCATTGAGTTTTTTACCGCAAATAATACATCTGTTTTCCTCCATTAATGCCGCCATGAGCACCATGGAAATAAAGATTTGCGTTATAAAAAGGGGTAAGGGTAATAGTGGACATCTTCGTTCCGAGAAGTTTAAATAGGGGATTGGGATTTTCGCCAGAGAGGTGAAAACTCATGAAAAAGGATCTCATTTCCATCGTGGACATAAAAGAAGAGCTGCCTGAGATAATAGACCTTGCCCTTGAAATGAAGAGAAGACAAAAGATGGGCGAGAGGGAGATGCAGCAGGTGCTCAAAAATAGGAGTTTGGGTATGATATTTGAAAAACCAAGCACCAGGACACGCGTAAGCTTTGAAGTAGCCATGACTCAGCTTGGTGGACATGCTCTTTACCTGTCGCCCCGGGATATGCAGCTTGGAAGGGGAGAGACAATTGCCGACACGGCAAAGGTTCTTTCAAGGTATGTGGATGCTATAGTTTACAGGGCATACAAGCATGAGATGATGATGGAACTTGCGGAGAATGCTACGGTTCCTGTGATAAACGCTCTTGATGATCTGGAGCATCCCTGCCAGATAGTTGCTGATTTAATGACAATAAAAGAGAAGAAGGGTGAGCTTGCAGGCCTTAAATTAGCTTATGTTGGTGATGGAAACAACGTGGCAAACTCTCTGATGTTGGGTGCTGCTATAATGGGAATGGATTTCTATATTGCATGTCCCGAAGGTTACGAGCCAAATAAGGATCTCACAGGCCTCGCAAAGAAGATAGCAAACGAGACCGGCGCAAAGGTAGTTATCACACACGATCCAGTAGAAGCTGTTAAAAACGCTGATGTTGTGTACACCGACGTGTGGGTTAGCATGGGTGATGAGGCAGAAAAGGAGAAAAGAATGAAAATATTCAAACCGTATCAGGTAAACGAAGAACTTGTGAAGAATGCAAAATCCAACTACATCTTCATGCACTGCTTGCCTGCTCATCGCGGTCTTGAAGTCACCGACGAAGTCATTGATTCAAGGAACAGTGTGGTATTTGATGAGGCTGAAAATAGGCTTCACGCGCAGAAAGCAATACTCGCGCGTATAATTAAACACTAATCATTCTTTTCTTTTGAACATTTTTTCAAGCTCATGGGGTGTGAACTTTATCATTGTAGGACGCCCATGTGGGCATGTGTATGGATTTTCGCACTTCAGAAGTTGGCCTATTAAGTCTTCCATCTCGTAGATGGATAATTTGTCGTGGGCTTTAATCGCTCCTTTGCAAGAGATTAATTTTATTATCTCGTCCCTCTTCTTCTCTATATACTCCTTTCCTATGGCAATTATTCCCCTTATCACTTCAACCACATCGTCCCTTTTCAAAATGGGCGGTATACCCCTAACAATAACAGCGCCGTCTCCAAAATTATCTATTAGAAGGCAAAAGTCTCTAAGTTTGCCTTTCATGGATATGAGCTCTTGGTAGTCTTGCACACCTAAATTTATTATAACAGGTTCTATCAGTTCTTGGATTTTATTCTCTCTCATTTCTGCTAAAAATTTCTCGTACCTTATGCGCTCGTGAGCTGCATGCTGGTCCACTATTATCAGGGAGTCTCTTGATTTGGCAATGATGTATGTGTCGTCGTACTGACCCAATATCTCTATACCAGGAACTCTTGCACGGGACAGGTAGTCAAAAAGGCTCTTTTTCTTTCCTTTTTCTTCTACTTTAAAAACCATCTGCTTTTCCTTTTTAACTTCTCCCTCTACTGGTTTTGAGACTTTTTTCACTTCTGCGTTTTTCTCCGCGGGAATATTATCCGAGGCAGTTAACGCGTTCCAGATTGCGTCTTCTATTACCTTCTTAATTGATTCCTCATTCCGGAATTTAATAATAAATTTTGAGGGGTGCACATTCACATCTATTTCCTCAGGAGGCACGTTCAAAATAAGCACCGCGTACGGATAAGCATCCCTGAACAAGAGCGTTCTGTATCCTTCTATTATGTAATGGGTAAGGGTGTAATTTTT
>WAOD01000073.1 GCA_015521465.1 DHVE2 group archaeon | reverse complement strand
TCAGCCTCCTGTTTCTTTATTTCTTCCTCCCGTTCTCTCAGTTTTTCTTCCCTCGCGTTGAGCTCGCCTTCCTTACGATTGAGCTCCCTAGCCTTAACTTCAAGCAAGTTCTCCTTTTCTTTTATTTCCTCTTCAAGCTCGCTTATGGCTGCAAATTTACCTTTTATTTGTATCTCTTGTTCAGATATCACCCGCTCTCTTTCATCAAGTTCGGATTTACGCTTATCTATCTCCTTTTTCAGAGCTTCTAATTTCTTGCGCTCTTCCTTTAAGGCCCGTTCCCGCTCATTAATATCCACCTTTTTCTCAGCAAGCTTTCTCTCCAAACGCGTAAGTTCGTCTCTTTTCCTGCGCAGCTCTTCTTCTCTATCCCCCAAAGCCTTTTCCCTGCTCATTAACCTTCTTTCTCGCTCATCTACCTCTGCTATTCTCCCCGCCAAATCCCGCTCCTTATCTTCAATTTCATGCTCTTTTTTCTCTATTTCTTTTTCCCTTTCATCCAACTCCTTTTCCCGAGAAACAACTATTTTCTCCCTTTTACCCAGAGCCTCTTCTCTCTCTTTCAATTTACTCTCAAACAGCTCAATTTTCTTTCTCTGCTCCCCTACCTCAACCTTATCCTTGTTTATTTTATCCTTTTCAGATTCCAGCCTTTCGCGCTCCTGCTCTAAAATCTTTCTCTCTTCATCTAATTTCTCTTTTAGCTTCTCCAACTCTTCTTTATTTTTAATCAACTCTTTTCTCTCTGATTCTACCTTCTTCTCGAGAGCCCTCAAACTTGCAAATTCTTCCTCTAACTGCTCCCGCTCATCTCTCAAATTAGCCTCTCTTTCTCTTAAAGACTCTTCCATTAGGGCGTGTTTCTTTTTCAGCTCCTCCACTACCTTTTTATCCTCCTCAAGATGACTCTTCTCGCTGGATAAACTCTTTTTCAAATCTTCCAGGTCCTTTCTCTCCTTCTCCAGCTCATCCTTCAACTTTTCCAAATTGGCGCGCTCCTTACCCAACTCCTTTTCGCGTTTTTCCAGCTCCTGCTCTTTCCTCTTTAATTTATCAACATAATCCTTGAGCTTGTCCCTTCTGCTCTCAAGCTCTTTCTTTAACTTGTTTACAACCTCAAGCTCCTCATCAATATATCTGTGCATCTCGTCAACATCGTTCTCTTTTTTAGAACTCTCCATCTCCTTTAATTTACCATCAAGTTCCCTGATACGAGACCCTCTCTCATCAAGTTCCTTTTTCAATTCTTTGATTTTGGAATCCTTCTCTTTAATTGCTGCCTTGAGATTTTCAATTTCTTTTTTCAGCTCTTGAATCTTCTTATCTTTAACCTCGTCCCTGGAAGTATCAACCTTAACAGATAGGGATGTATCCTTAACTTCTTCCTTAACACTGTCAACACTGGTGTTTTTCGACTCCGCCGCCTTGCGAGCCGCCTCAGCCTTTTCAAGAAGACCCACTGGAACCACCTAACCCGTAGATACCCATAACTTTCTTATACAAATCAAAATTCTCAGAGCGCGCAAATTCCTCTATAACCTCCTCGGGCAACCTGCCAAGTAAATCATCTAAAATCTTCAAAACTTCCTTAGTGAGCTTCTCTTTCTCGCTTTCCTGAGTCTTCTTCACTACCTCCTCCCTCAATTGATAAAGCTTTTCCTGTATCTTGCGCTGGTGCTCCATCCATTCTTCCTTGGATATACCCTCTTCATCCACCATACTTTTGCCCGTTTCCTCCAAATCCCTCAATTTTTCCTCAAGGGATTTCTCACGCTCCCTTAACCGGTGTTCCCGCTCCAGCAGGTCCTTCTCCTTCTCAACAAGCATCTTTGCCTGAATCTTTCTTCGTTCCACCTCTTTCTGAAACTCATCCATTTTGCCCTGAAGCATCGCTTCTTTTTTCTTTATAAATTCCGCATACATGTCCAGAAAAGACAGGTAATTATTATGCACCTTTCTTATATGCTCCAAAACGCGCTCTCTGTGAACTTCGAGTTCCTTAAGTTTGTCAAGATCCTTAAGCAGCTCGTCTTTTTTCTCTTTCCTCATACGGCTCATTAGCTTCGTCATTGCTTCGGTTATCTCATCGTATCTCCCAACCGAAAATTTAAGCAATGTGTGTATATACATTATTCTGGTAGGCGCGTTTAATTCTTCGAGCTCATCTTTTATCTTATCCATATAACTCAAGTCCATAACAGAAGAGCCCACCAGCATCTTGAAAATTTTTACAACCTGCTGCGTATTGTTTTCCTCATCTTCATTTTCAGGAATTGTGAATATGTCCCCCTCTTTAATATCACCATCAAAACTTTCGTTGCATTTCGGGCATTTTTTTGCGTCTTCCTTAACAACAGCGCCACAGTTTGAGCATATAATCTCTCCGGACTCAAGGTGAATGCGTACAGCCATAACGTTACTCTAATGTACACCTAAATATTAAAACTTTTTCCAAAAATCGCTCATTTTCTCGCTATGATTCGCGTATATTTTATGAGACGAGGGTTCTTTTTAAGCAGCTTCCACACAACTTTAGAAGGATAGTCTATATCACCGTACTCGTTAATTATTTTAAGCATATCCGGACGATTTAGCTCTCTAACTATATTATTGAAATCAACATCTTTTATCTTCCTGTATTGTCTATGAATGTACTGGGCATTGCTCAATTCCTTGCCAATCTCACGTCTCCAGCAGTCTTCGTACTTTTTCATGGCTGTACGCGAGTAATCCCCAGATTCCAAAGCTCTCTCAATAGTTTTTACAGCACACTGGGCAGATTTTAAACTGGGATAAACACCTCCTCCGCTGGTCGCTTTGACCTGCCCCGCAGCATCACCCACTATTAGCATACCCTCCCCGTATGTTCTGGAAACAGTGCTAACAGGTATGCCACCGGCGGATATGCTCAGAGGGTGAGCTTTTAATTGCCTTAACAATTTTTTAAGGAACAACCATGAATTGCCGTAAGAAGCAAGTCCAATCTTGGCCATATCACTCCCAAGGGGAATTACCCATGCAAAAAATCCGGGAGCAACCTCGTTTCCTACGTAAATCCTCAC
Organism: DHVE2 group archaeon; assembly: GCA_015521465.1. Lineage (GTDB taxonomy): Archaea > Thermoplasmatota > Thermoplasmata > Thermoplasmatales > Aciduliprofundaceae > JAADDK01. Next base: position 2,138 of record WAOD01000073.1, on the reverse strand, counting down.
GAGGTCTTCCTCGCCGTAATTATAATTCGCAACCACCTGCGCTGCCCCGATTATTTTAGGAGGCGAAACCAGAATCTCTCTTCTCACCACGCTGTTGATACCCTCTGCTCCGACGATTATCTTGCTACGGTATTCTCCCCAGCTAGTCTTTATGAATCTCCGTGAAACAGCCTTAACCCTTTCTTTCAGGTGAATCTCTGCACCGTTATTAATTGCGTCTCTTGCAAGACTCCTATCAAATTCCACGCGATTTACCACATAAACCCTTGAGCTTGAGGATTTAATACGAAGCAAAGAGCCATCAGGAGCCATAATCTCTGCCCGCCTGGTTGCTTTCAATATACCCCTCCTTTCCTTTTCACCAACAATTTCAAGTATGTGCTCTGAAAATAATCCGGAGCAATGAGATGGATTGCCAATATCTGAATGCTCTTCAAATACGGTAACAGAATAACCCATTTTGGATAAACTTGCAGCGATAAACAGTCCCACTGGACCTCCGCCGACTATGGCTACATCCATCAGGCTCGTGTAGATTTTAGATGATAAATATTTTTCCATACTCAAACATGAACTGTGCTCCATCTTCCGCGGCGAAATTCCATATACATCCATATTGCCCTTATAAAAGTTTCAAAAACCATTCCGAGCCATACGCCCACCAAGCCCATGCCAAGTGGAATGGCAAATAGAACTGCAAGCCCTAAGCGTATACCCAAAAGACCAGTTAAATTTATCACCATCGGCATGGTGGTGTACCCTGCACCACGCATCCCACCTGCAAGGGTAAACAGAATACCAAGAGCTGGCTCAGTGAAACCCATCATAAACAAATACAGAGATGCAAGCTTGATTATTTCCACATCGTTTGTGAATAGCATAGCTATTTGCGAAGGAAAAAGAACCATAAGAAGTCCTGCTAATCCCATAAATACCGCACACATTTTGGCTGATTCCATGGTTGCCATTCTCGCCTTCCAAGGACTTTTCTCGCCCAAATACTGACCCATGAGGGTCGTGGCAGCTATGGAAAAGCCAAAACCTGGCATGTAAGCCAGGCTCTCTGCCCTTAACCCAACCTGAAAAGCAGAGTAACCTAAAGAGGAGCTAACGTAAAAAATGAGAGCTGCATATATGAAAGATGTCAAGCTCCACATTCCACGCTCTATGCCCGCAGGGATTCCAACTTTAAACAGAGTCTTCACAACATTGCCCCTCATCCTGAAACCAGAGAGAATATCTGGATAAACTATTAATCTGCCTCTAACCTGCAAAATAATGTAAGAAAAGGCACCTATCACGTAAGAGGTCCCTGTGGCAATTCCTGCACCCAAAACACCCAACTGTGGAAATCCAAAATTACCGTATATCAGTACAAAGTTCCACAGTACGTTCCAAACATTTGCAACAATATCTATTATCATGGGTGTCTTCGTGTCCCCGGCTGCTCGAAGTGAAGATTGGTACGTGGCCATAAAGACTGCAAATGGATAAAACGCAAAGACGCCCATTATATACATGTACGCTTCTTTCGTCACAGTTTCGCTTGCCCCAAGTGCCACGGGAAGTAACCAACCCAGGGTGATGGCAAATACAGATATTGGAATGGATATCAAAATAAGCAACGTATAAAGATCATCAAAAACCCGGCGTGCTTCATCATAGTTCTTCTCGCCCCATCTCCTTGCAATTATAGCCACACCCCCTGTAGTCAACCCCATAATTATGGGAAACATCAAAAAGTAAAACATACCACCAATCCCAGCAGCACTAAGGCTAACAACCGGGTTTCCGTAGTGCCCCAACATTATGGTATCTACTATATTCTGAAATGTGTAAAGCAGGTTTGATACTATCGCAGGCATAGCAAGTCTGAAAACTCTCTTTCTTATTTGCACCAACATGCAATAGATAACAAGTACATAACGGTTGCTAAAGGAATAGACACCATTCAAAAAGTGCAACAAACGCGGGTAAGTTGAATTCCTTGAAAAACATGGAAAAAGGGAGATAAAAAGGAGCAACGGTTAAATATAAAGGTCGTAAGCGAGTACTTTAAACATTAGTAGTTTAGAAGCGATGTAGAAAGAATGAGCGAAGATGTAATCTCCAACTTCTACTTTAAAAGAGTGGAAAAC
>WAOD01000072.1 GCA_015521465.1 DHVE2 group archaeon | reverse complement strand
GTGTTTGTTGTTTGACACTTTGGCTTAACTACCCCTTCTTTAAATAGTTTAAATAGGGCCGACGATTCGCATGTAAATTTTTTCGTCATCCTGTTCTACACGTGTTTTTTTGCCATCCTTTTTTACAGGACACATGGCGAGAAAGCCTCGCTTTTCAAAGCGGGGATTAAACCCTCCTGAAGGAGGGTAAACTCGCAACTGTGGTCGCTCGTGAATGGCCGAAAAGTTTATCAATATTATGTATATCAGTATGGATGATGTATGTTAGAAAGATGATAACAATAAGACCAGACCAAGCAGAATGGATTGAAGAAAATGCTATAAATCTCTCAAAGTTAGTGCAGAAGTGCATAGATGAGAGGATGAAGAAATGAGAAGCGTAATTAAAGTTAAGATATATGCAAGGCGAACAAAAATGCAGTTGCTCAAGCAGGCATTAGGCAACATAGATTGGCGTGGAACAAGTTGTTAGAGAATAACAAGGAGAGATATAAAAAAGAGAGGAAGTTTCTATTCTACATGGATATGGCAAAAGAACTCATAAAAATGAAGGAAGAATACTCGTTTTTGAAGCAATCTCCCTCACAAACTCTCCAGCAGATTGCGAGGAAGTTGGATAGAAGTTTGAAGGATGGAATAAAGAGAAAGAATGGATTTCCAAAATTTAAAAAGAAGAGCAAGTATGATGGCATACTGATATTTCCGCAGGGGTTCAAGTTTGATTGTAGAAAACTCTATCTGCCAAAGATTGGGTGGATAAGCATCAAGGACAAGATAACGAAGAAGTCAGAATGGGAGAAGATAAAAGCAAGTGCTACACAGATATGGGTTAAAGAGGAAGTAGATGGATTCTTTGCCTACATAGTTTATGAGCGAGAGAAAGATGAAAAATCTTCTTTGTTTCCCTTTCTTTATAAGAAAGGGTGTAAAGAAGAGTGGGTGGTAGGCATAGATGTAGGGATAAAGAACATGCTAACCATGAGCAATGGGGAAGTTATATCTCTGGACACGAGGAGAATAATGGCTCTTGTGAGGAAGGCAGAGAAGTTGCAGAGCATAATAGATAAGAAAAAGACGATAAATAAAAAGAGGGGGGAAAGAAATCACGGAGAATAGAGGAGTTGGAGAGAAGGAGAGATAAGATTTTAAAGAAAATTCAGAATATCAAGGTAGATTTCTACTATAAGGCGATAAACCACATACTCAATAGCCACGAGTATGTGGGGGTGGAAGATTTGAATTTGAAAGAGTTAAAGGAAGCGGATAAAGGGAACAGAGTAATAAGGAGAAAGGTGAATAAGTATCTGCAATACATATCGTTGAGTGAGTTTTTCCGCATATTAGAGTGGAAATCGGAATTGTATGGGAGAGAGATAATAAGAGTGAATCCGAAGGACACGAGTAAGACCTGTTCCAACTGTGGCTATGTGAATCATGAGTTGAAATTAAGCGATAGGGTATTCAAATGCTCTGTTTGTGGATTGAAAATAGACAGAGATTTGAATGCGTCAATAAACATACTGAAAAGGGGATTGGAGTGTATTGCTCTCTCGTCGGGACACGGCGAGTATATGCGTGAAATGGTTCTCAATAGAGACCTATACGCAGAACCCTCGCACTTTAGTGCGGGGAGTATGTCAGTCCAACTCTTGAGAAGTATAGGAAAATTTTTTATCCCGAAGAAAAAGGAGATGGGAAAGATGATGAGGGGAATAGTTGTCACGGTTTAAATGCCTATCGTAATAATGCCAGAGATTAAATCTAACATATATTGAGCCATGCTCCGAACAGGGTAAGATACTTCTCCAATATGAAATTTTTAGCGGTGAACTAAAAATTTGAGTATGTGGGAACCCTTTTATACTCTCCTTGTGATATCCTACCATGGAAAAGAGAAAAGCAGTTCTTATAATACTGGATGGTGTGGGTGACAGGGCAAATCCGCAGTTGAATTACAAAACTCCTCTACAGTACGCAAGGACTCCAAATCTTGATAACATCGCCAGAAAGAGCGTGGTTGGTTTGATGGACTCAATAGCACCAGGAATAAGGGCAGGAAGTGACACGTCTCATCTGAATATTTTGGGCTATGACCCGTACCGGGTTTACACCGGGCGTGGACCATTCGAAGCGGCAGGACTTGACATGGATTTAGAACCGGGGGACATTGCGTTTCGTTGTAATTTTGCCACTGTTGATGATGACATGGTAGTTATTGACAGAAGAGCTGGTAGGATAAAGGAAGGTACGGATGAATTGCTCAAGGATATAGATAGAATGGTTATTGAGGATGTGAAAATATTCGTCAAGCCAGGTGTGGAGCACCGCGCCGCGCTAGTGCTTCGAGGCCCGGGATTGAGCCCGGAAGTAAGCGACGTGGATCCTCACGACACAGGATTGAAAATACATGATGCAAAACCACTCTCGGCGGAAGCGGAAAAAACGGCGAGGATACTGAATGAATTTGTTAAACGGGCGCATGAGATTCTTAAGGAGCACCCGGTGAATAAAAAGCGGGAGAAAGAAGGGAAAAAGCCGGCCAATATTATCCTTCCAAGAGGCGCGGGCATGGTTCCTCACTTGAAAAGTTTCACGGAGAAGAATGGATTGAAAGCTGCCTGCGTGGTGGGAACACCATTAATACGAGGGATATGTAAGCTTGCAGGAATCACTCCGATAGAAGTTCCCGGAGCCACCGGTGGCTATGATACGGACATGGTAGCAAAGATGGATGCTGTGCTGGAAAATCTCAGAGATTACGATTTCATACTTGTTAACATTAAAGCTACTGACATTGCAGGTCACGATATGCAGCCACTCAAAAAGGTTGAAGTAATTGAAAGAATAGACGAGGCAATAGGTCATTTGTCCGAGAATATACCGGATAACGTTGTTTTAATATTAACAGCAGATCACAGTACCCCGTGCACCGTTGGAGATCACAGTGGGGACCCGGTACCTATAATGATTTACGCCTCGGATACCAGAAGAGAAGGTGAAGCTTTCAACGAGATTTCAGTGCTTCGTGGCTCATTGCGCATACTTGCTTCTGACCTGATAGATATTGTGAAAAACCACACAAATCGTGCCGAGAAGTTCGGTGCTTAAGTTTTTATTTTTTAATTTCACCTTAAAAATGTTAATGTTCTGTAAGGTAAAATCTCTTTTAGGATTGTATTTCTCCACAAACTTTTATATATCTTTTTAAAGATTACCTTGGGATGGAAGGAAAAGGTGATTTGACTACTTCATTGAGAGCATCTCCTGTGTCCCCACCGCCAGTTTTTAAGAAGAGAACTGGTGTATTTAGGTGGGCGATTGTGATTTTGATAGGTTTGCTTATATTGTTTGCTGGCTCAATATGGGTAATTTTTGCCACATGGAACCCACCTCCAAGCGCGTCTGATTATTCCAGTTACTCCGAGTATCAAAAAGCTCTGCACGGGTGGAAGAACGCATCCATGGAAGGTAATTTTTACGGCCGTTTGGTAATGGAGATTGGTGCGTTTTTCTTGATTCTTGCAGGAATTCTTGGGTACGTGGACCCGTCAGTAGATATTGATGAAAGAAGATTTTTAGTGGCAATGGCAATTGTAGGCGTTTTTGTATTTCTCGTTGTCAGCGTTGGTTTCTTCCAGAACTCGCCGTATACATCGTAATTTCTCGCTACTCTTTATTTCTCGGAAATTGTGGGGGAGCATATATTTCTTTATTATAATTGCTTTTTACAAGGTACTTTCTTTCTACAATATTATCAAGGGTGCGATACACTTTATACCCATATATGCCAGGTATTATAAGGGCGAATAAAAATCCGAGGACGGTGACAAGTTTCATCTCGCTTCTTGCTTTTTCGTAATTTCTTCCCTGATAATGATCGTGGGCTGATTTCACTATGAAAAAAGCAACTATGTTTATTGCTGCGAAAATAAAGCCGATTATGCCCCATGGATACAGAAACATTCCCCATATTATGTTTGCGCCTGCCATAACCAGCATTAGGTACGATACGAACATTATTGAATCTTCGATTTCCTCTGTGGTCATCAAATCATTATAAAATAGTGGGTATTAAAGATTTCTCTTTTAAGGGTAAGTTGCAACCCTACTAAAAATAAAATAGAAAAGATTAATTAGGGGTGAGTCGGAAATTAGAGATATACAAGATTGTGAAGATGGGGTTAAAAACAATGAAGAGAGCAAATATTCGAGAAAAAATTACACGATACACCAGCACATCATGCTCAT
>WAOD01000071.1 GCA_015521465.1 DHVE2 group archaeon | reverse complement strand
CTATGTGCTCAATGAGCCGCTCCGCTATCGCTTTGATTTCCATGCTCTTCTGATCGTATTTCTTGAGCGTAGTCTGTCCCTTCCACTTTGCCTTGAGCTCCTCGTTCTCCTTCTCCAGCCTCTCGATCTTCTTCTGAAGCTTCTCGTTCTCTTTCTCAAGGCGTGCCTTTTCATCATGCAGGGTTTTGTATTCTTTTTTTAACTTCTCATATTCTCCTGCAACTCTTAAAAATTCGTCTTTTCCATCAAGAGATGAGCGTACAAGATACTCTATTGCATCGGACTTGTTTAATCCCATCTTCCTTATTTTCTCCTCGAACCTTGCATTTATGTCTTGGGAAATATATGCGGTTAGGTGTGTCCCGTTCTTCTTTCTCTTACGACCCACTTGCCCACCCCCATTTTATTTTAAGTTTTTGAATAAAATAAACATGTGTGTCTGGGTATGATATAGTATATGTATATTTTGAAAGAATTGATTGATAATTAATCAATCTATTTTTTGAAAGAAAGATAAGAATAATACTAACTCTGGTTGTAAATCTAAAAAGGGGGGGTTTAAATACCTCAGTAGTCAAAGATGGAGTCACCTCCGCGGACCATCTGGGCGAGTCGCTTGACCATGTCACGAGCAAGGTACACGTATCCCTCTTCCACCGCAATTCTCAGATAGCTCCCTTCTTCTTCAACGTACTCATCTCCACGGATGTATATCTCCCGTGAGATCGCTTTTTTGCCAAAGTGTACCTCGCTCCTGCGCTTGTAGTAATCCATGTCAGGCTCTGCCTCAAAAAGTGCATGCAGGTCCTCAGATGTCATTGCCTTCCACCTCCGTATTCATAGCTCTCCCTCCAAAGCTGCTAAAACAACAGTTGGGGATGGCTCGCCGGTGTAACCCTCTTCCCTCAAAAGGTGATATATTTCTTTGGCTCGTTCTTCTCTTACTTCTTCAGGTACACCCCACTGGGCCAAGATTTGAACAACCTTCTTTAATTCCCTCCTGGCCCGCTGGGTAAATTCATGGGTCCACTTGGAACCGAGTACTTCTTTTTTTTCAAATTTTGGTTTTTTCACTTTATCACCTTCTGATTATAATTATAGGGTCCGAATGCGTTATCTTTTTTTTCTACTTGCTCGTATATTTTTTCTATTGGCCTTTTTCTAACGTATATTTGGGTTGATTTGATGCTTTTATGTCCTAATAAAATCCTTACTGCGTCTAGGTCTATGCCTTCATTAATCCATTTAATTGCGCGCCAGTGCCTCGCAGCATGAGCATGAAAATATCTAAAAACGAGGCGTACATATATTTATTTACAGGCTCTGCAGTTGTTTTTTGCCTCGCAATTCTCTCCCTGCTAATCTCAGAAGTTTTAAAAACAAAAAAAGTGAAAAAGGAAAAACAGCAAAAAGATAACAACATTATAACCACATAATTATAAACAGTTACACGTTTATTTTATTTCTATGCGCTCACCCGTAACCATGAAATGTATTTTTTCCGCCATTTTACAAGCGTTATCGCCACATCGCTCCAGATATTTTGCAATCATTATGTAGTAGGAACACTGGGTTATATTGCGAGGATCTTCCATCATATACGTGAGACACTCTCTAAATATTGAGTATCTAAGGCTATCCAGCTTATCGTCTCGCTCTTCAAAATCATTAAGGAGTGAAATATCCTCAGTTTTGAATGCTGTTATTGCATCTCTAACCATGTCTGCCACTCTGTTTGCCATGTATGGTATTTCCACCAGCTTTGCAATGTGCCTTTTCCCTTCAAGGGATTTAACCATGCCAGCTATGTCCTTCCCGTATCTCCCAATCCTGTACAGATAGGTAATCATCTTCAAAACCGCCGCAATTGTTCTAAGGTCCTTTGCCATTGGCTGGTAAATCGCAACCATTCTAAGAGCCTCCTCCTCTATGGATTCATCCATATCTGCAAGACTGTCCTTCCGGGATATTACATCCCCCGCCATTTTCACATCTAAAGTTTTCAGAGATTCCACGGAATCCACCAGCATGGAGAGCGCAAGCTCTGCCATGCTTTCCACTTCAGATTTCAGCTTATTCAAATCCTTATCAAATCTCTCCTTCATTTAAACCACCTAAACCAGTTTTCCAGTGAGGTATTTCTCAGTTAGCTTGGACTCGGGAGCTGTGAAAATTTTTCCGGTCTCTCCTGCTTCCACGAGCTCCCCCAAATAAATAAACGCAACATAATCGCTCACCCGTGCAGCCTGGGCGGGATTGTGCGTTACAAGTACAATTGTATAATCCTTCTTAAGCTCAAAAATCAAATCTTCAATTTTCTTGCTACCTACAGGGTCAATATTAGCTGTGGGTTCATCCATCATTATAACCTTTGGCTTCATTGCTATTACTCTTGCAATAACTAATCTCTGCCTCTGCCCCCCGCTTAGCCCGGAGGGATAATCGTTTAATCTGTGCTTTACCTCCTCCCAGAGCCCCGCCTTCTTTAATGCCCATTCTATTCTCTCATCCAACTCCTTATCACTCTTTACAAGTTTATTCATCTTCAAACCCAGAGCTATGTTATTGTAAATACTAAGGTGCGGAAACGGGTTAGGATACTGAAACACCATTCCTACTTCCCTGCGTACTTCTACTGAATCCATATCCCCTGTGTATATATCCCTTCCAAACAGGTGCACCGAGCCGTTCACTCGTACATTCTTGTTCAAATCCAAAAGTCTGTTAAAGCTACGCAACATGGTGGATTTGCCACAACCTGACGGACCCATAATCGCAAATACCGTTTTCTGAGGTATCTTTAGATTTATACTCTTTATAACATGGTTATTTCCATAGTATATATTCAAATTCTCAACTTCAATGGCGTATTCACTCTCACTCACATTCTCACCTCCTTTATGCTCAACCTGAGAGGAATAAATGCTGCCAGAAATATCAGCAAAAGAACAAGAGATGCACCCCATGCCATGGCGTGATCGGCGGGACTGGGACTCTGAACAAGGGTGTATATGAGGAGCGGAATCGCCCCAACTGGCTGAGTCAAACTATCTGGATAAGTTTGGTAAAGGCCTCCCGCGGTGAAAAGTAAGGGTGCTGTTTCTCCAGCAACCTTCGCAACGGATATGAGCAAACCGGTCAATATTCCTCTCTTTGCAATTGGGGCTATTATCAAAAAAACAGTTTTCACTTTCGTAACACCCAAGCTAAAAGCCGCCTCCCTGAAAGAGAACGGAATCTGACTCATTGCTTCTTTTGTATACACAGCCACATAAGGCATTAAAATTATTGCCAGCGCAAAAGCACCGGCGATTGCAGAATAAGTACCCATGGGCAAAACAAGGATCTGGGTAACGAATAATCCCACGAGTATTGTGGGAAACTCCTGTGTTATTTCCAAAAGTGCTGTGGTAGCCTTGCCAATTACACTATACGGGTACTCGTAGGCATAAACCCCAACTGCAAAGGCAATGGGAATACCTATCAGAGATGCAAAAAATGAAAGAATGAGTGTCCCCAGTATAGCAGGACCTATTCCCCCATCATCGAGCGTGCCAGTAATAAATACGGGCCCGGTACTAACAAGAGTACCTATTCCATCTACAAATACGGTAAATATGATGTGAAACAGGGGAAATATCATAAAGAAAGACAAGAGGGATATCACCCCTAAAAAAGAATACTCCTTAATCCTGCGCATATCAAATTGATACATTCTTTTTCCACCTCCGGAGAACGTACATTCCAAGGAGAGTTATAAAAAGTCCCACCAAAAAAAGGAAAAGACCTGCTGCGTACAGCACGGATGTCATATGTGTGTAAATAAAAGAGTTGCCGTACTGTGTTGCAATCAATGAGGAAATTGTATATCCCGGTGAGAAAGGGTCCGCACTCAGGTTAAATGCATTTCCAACAACGAGACTTACCGCAACTGTCTCCCCAATGGCCCTGCCAAACCCAAGAATTGTTCCGGATATCATGGCTGGTTTTACATATCCAATTAATATTTTCGTGGCCTCGTATCTCGTTAAGCCAAGAGAATAAGCTGCTTCCCTGTACGTGTGCGGTATTGTAGTATATGCCTCCCGTACCACAGCGGAAACAAATGGGGTTATCATTATTCCGAGCAAAACACCTGCTGAAAAAAAGCTGAAACCAGAAACAGGTTTCTGAGAAAAAATAGGTATAAAAGACAAGTAATTATAAACGGGCATCATAACCCACTCTTTAAGGAAAGGTACAAGAAAAAAGGCACCCCATATTCCATAAATAATGGTGGGAAGCCCTGCCATGATATCTGAGGTTATTTCCAGGATACCTTTTAACCTCTTAGGCGCGTAATCCACAACAAAAATAGAATAAGATATTGAAAGCGGAAGTGCCACCAGAAGTGCTATGGTAGATGTGTAAAGACTACCCCATATAGCCGCAAGTATACCGTAATATTCCTTATCAGGGCATTCCGATGCGTTCCACACATTGGTAAAATAAACGTTCCACCCTTCCCTCTGAAATGCAGGAATGGAACTGGTCACGTAAACCGCAAGCATCCAGGTAAATAAAAGAAAAACAAACAACACAGCCGGATAAGTAAGGAAATCAAACCTGTCGAATCTTCCAAATTTTTTCAGGGTGCTCATAAATTCACCTCTAAATAAATCACGGCACCTCAATCTGAGATACTGCACGAAGACCTATTTCAGCAACGTTACGTGGCAATCCCACATACCCCGGTGTGAGGTTCTCCGGATTCTGTCCATCAGTGAGAATCCACTTCAGAAATTCTTTTATAGCTATTGCCTCCTCTTTTGTGTAGTGCTTTCCATTTATGTTTTTCCACACTAAAAGATGGGTGAATGCCACTATTGGATATGACTCGCTTCCAGGTGCGTTTAGCAGCTGGCTGATATTCTCCCTGTACCCCTCATTTGAAGGAGGTATTTCAGAACTCACCTTGGACACTGCAGCGCGTATTGTTTTTTCCGTCGGTTCCACAAAATTTCCGTCCCTGTTTTCCAGGGCAACTGTGGGTAATTTTTCGTTAATCGCATAGGATAACTCGGTGTAGCATATACTGTAACCTGTCTGCTTTAAAATAGCAACCACACCTGGATTTCCGTTACCTGCCAGACCCCTACCCATCTTGTCAGTAGGCCAGTTAACCGATTTACCGCTACCAACCTCTTTTGCCCATGTTCTGTTTATTAGGCTCAAGTATGTTGTGAATATGTCCGTGGTGCCACTTGCATCACTTCTGTGAACCACTATTATCTTCTGATGAGGCAGATGAATTCCTGGATTATCCCTCGCTATGCGATAGTTATCCCAGTACTCAATAGAACCCATAAATATTCCAGCAAGTGCATCCTGACTCAAATTAAGATGTGATATACCAAGAAGGTTGTAAGACACAACAACAGCACCCACAATCTCAGGAAACTGTAAAGGCTGATCACCTGTACTTACAAACTTATTCCAAATATATCTGGTAACAGGAGGATCGCTTCTTCCAATCTGAGTCAAACCCTGAAGAAAAGTTTCCTGCCCGTGCCCGGAACCTCCACCTTCGTACTCTATTTTTACACCAGTATGATTTTTCTGATATACTGTAATCCATTTCTGTACTTGATATTGAGGAAAAGTTGCTCCTGTGGTTCTTATTGTAGTGGTTCCCGCACCATGAGGCCACATGAATACCACTGCAAGAAACACCACAATTAGCAGAGCAATTACAACTCTCAATACATTTCGTGATGTTCTCATGAGTTTCACCTCAAGCTCGCAATTGATATTACAAATATATATCTTTCCGACATAAAATATATAAGTACATAGTAAAACAATAGAACCATATAGAAAGATTTTTTGAGATGGAAAACATTAAATTGTTATTGAGATTTAGCAGATAATGGAAAAATTTGGTTTGTTGTGGAGGTGTTAATAATGGAAATTAGAAAAGTACAGATGACAGGAGGCTCGTCATACGTGATTTCCCTTCCAAAAGAGTGGGTCAAAAACATGGGTATAAAAAAGAACGACTCGCTTGGAGTGATAACACAGCCAGATGGAACTCTGTTAATAACCAACAATATTTCAGGTAAAAAAGAAGGAAAAATAAAGGAAATAAACATAGATAAAATAGAAGATTCTTATTTTCTCTTCAGACTGCTGGTGGGTGCGTACATATCAGGGTACTCCACCATACGGCTCACATCAAATAAAGAAATTCCATTTTTCGTGAGGGCTGCCGTGAGAAAATTTACCAAGTTGGCAATAGGACAGGAAGTTGTAGAGGAAGGGGACAATGTAATAGTGGTAAAGGACCTTATAGATCCTACGGAAATGCCATTCACAACCACAATCAAAAGAATGCACGTCATAGTTAAAGGAATGCACATGGATGCAATGAGAGCCCTCATGTATAGAGAATACGGTATAGTAAAGGATATTATAAAAAGGGATGAGGATGTTGATAGGCTGCACTGGCTTGTGATGAGACAGCAAAACATGGTGCTTATGGATACATTACTTGCCAAGAAAATGGGGATATCCGTTAACATGGCTGTAACTTACGCCATGATTAGCAAAGTCATAGAGCGCATAGGAGACCACGCCGTTAGAATTGCAAAAAACATCCCCAAAAAAGAACTGAAAAAAGATATACAATCACCAATAATATATGCAAGCGAGATGTCAATGAGCATCTTCAACAAAAGCATACAGGCACTGTTTGAAGAGGACATAAAAAGCGCAAACGATATCATTGAAATGGTGGCAAATCTTGAAGAAAAATGCAAAGAAATTAGCAGAGAGGTGCTAAGCGAAAACAGCGAGATATCCTTGCATGTAGGATACATAGCGGATAGCATACGGAGAACGGGAGATTACTGCGCTGACCTTTCAGAATACGTTATCAATCACCTAATATGATTCTTCAAATAAATACAGAAATCAAAAAAAAAGATTTAGAGAGACCTGTGGCAGAGCCACCAGTCGTAGCACTCAATCTCACCCTTCTTCTTTCTCTCTTCTCTGTCCTTTATTGCATCCACGCTTCCAGCTGGGGGCACGATGACACGATCTTTAATTAATTCGTTATCAGGCCACTTATGCGGCATAGCCACGCCATTTGCATCGCTTACCTGCAGACCCTTCACTGCCCGCAGAATCTCATCCCAATCGCGGCCAAGCTCTGCGGGATAATACACGATTGCTCTAATGGTGCCCTTGGGATCGACAATGAACACTGCCCTGGCAGTCTGCGTGGAACCAGTGGGAATCATGCCAAGCATCTCTGCAAGGTCTCCGCGGTCGTCCGCTATAACGGGGAACTGTATCTCCTCGTTGAGATTGTCCTTAATCCATTCCATCCATTTCAGATGCGAGAAGACCTGGTCCACGCTCAGTCCGATCACTTCAACACCCAGCTCTTTGAACTTTTCCAGTCTTTTCTGCATTGCATAGAACTCTGTCGTGCACACTGGCGTGAAATCCGCCGGATGCGAGAATAAAACAAACCACTTGCCCGCAAATTGGTCGGGCAATTTCATTCGTCCGTGCGTCGTATTTACTTCCACTTCCGGAAACTTCTCTCCTATTACTACCATTTTTTTCACCTCCTTTTTTTCAAATTCTATTTTATTTTTTCTTACTCCCCGTAAGCACTTAGCACGAGGAGCATTATTCCATCAAAGAACAGTTCTATTGCCACGAACAGGCCAATTATCCAAGTAGAATTGCCCGGCCATCCAGCGAATACCAGGATACCGAGTATGAAAGAGAGTATGCCAGTAACCAAGGGAGACCACCAGCCACTGTACTCTGACTTGACTGCAAACGCAAACACGGATTCAATGATTCCCATAAGTATAAACCATGCGCCCAGAATGAATGTCATTGTTGATAGAGTCGCTGAGGGATATACCAGCATCAGTATACCCACTATCAAAAGCAATATCCCAAGCAAATAGTTTAACCAGCCACCTTTGAACCCTGCTATGAAGAACATTATTCCGCCCAATATCAGAAGCGCTGCCAACATCACCAGTATCATGCCCGTGGCAAATTCCGGGATAATCATGCCTATAATACCCAAAATAAGAAGAAGAATTCCTCCTATTTGATAGCTCTTTTTGTCTATGTACACTGCCTTCATTATTTTCACTCCATGTCAACTTCGTTCTGCCAGAGCCCGTGTATGTTGCAGTAACTAAGCGCCATCAATTTTCCTTTCTTTCCAGCTTTGAAATAGAACTTTGCTCTGGGCTCTGTTAGTGGCTCGCTGTGATTGCTGAAATCCACCCTGCCTATTAAAATTGGGAATTGTCCGTCCTCTGGCTTGAAATACAGTTCAATCCACGCTATGTGATGCTCTGGCGTGTTCGGATGCGGCACTTCTTTGCCCACGGCCACTTCCACCTCTATCATCTCTCCGTCCTTTCTGTACTCTATCACAGGCACGTGCTTCTCTCCTTTCCAGTCTCCACTCTTTATGGTTTCACTCAACATTTTTAATCACCTCCTTTTATGTTCCTTCATTCACAAGGGGAGTGTAAGTTCTCGTGGCAAGCTCACGATCCAGCATGAGCAAGCCATGCCCCTGGTTACCGATCATCTTCAGCATCTGTATAATTTCCTCGTCATTTGCCTCCTCTTCAACCTGCTCATCAACATACCACTGGAGCAAATTAAAAGTCGCCCTGTCCTTCTTTTTCTCCGCCAAATCAACAAGCTCGTTTATGCACTGGGTTATGTGCTTTTCATGCTTTAGAGTCTCTTCAAAAGCGTGCAATGGCGAGTCCCATTCGTGAGGCGGTTCGTTAATAGCGTAGAGCTTTACACGGCCCCCTCGCTCAATTAAATACCGGTAGAACTTCATAGCGTGATCCTTCTCCTCCTGGTACTGCACGTACATCCAGTTGGCGAAACCTCTTAATCCTATGTTTTCAAAGTACGCCGACATCGAAAGATACAGGTACGACGAGTAGAGTTCTTCATTTATCTGTTTGTTTATCGCTTCTTCTATTTCCTTATCTATCATTTTTTCACCTCCTTAGAACTTCTCAAATTTTTCGCGAGGAGCTCCGCAAACCGGACACTTCTCCGGCGGCTCCTCACCCATATATGTGTATCCGCACACAGGGCATATGTAGATGTCTTCCTCTTCTATATCTTCGTTATTTTCGGCTTTTTTCTTTGCCTCGCTGTATAGCTCTGCGTGAATTTTCTCTGCCTCTATTGCGTAGTGGAACGAGCGCTCTGCGCCTTTCTCTTCAAAGTACTTTGCTAGCTCAAGATACGCAGGATACATATCCTCAACTTCAAATGTTTCTCCGCCTATTGCAGTCTTTAGATTCTCCTCCGTGCTCTTTATGTAACCTAAATTCCTAGCGTGATTCTTCGCATGAACGAATTCCGCGTACGCTATCGCCCTGAATAATCGTGCAATATTCTTCTTTCCCTCCTTCTCCGCCACTTCTGCAAATATTGTGTATTTCATATGCGCCATGCTCTCGCCCGCAAACGCTTCTTCCAAACTTTTCTCAACCATCTTTCTCATTTTTTCACCTTCTTTTTAGCCAATTTCATTTCCGAATCTTCTATCAATCCAGATATTATATCACAAAGCTCCTCCAAATCAATAGGCTCTGCATACACTGCATCTGCCTCAAATTCATCACTTTTATTTACAAACTCTAAATCGCTCTCAAAGTCTATTATTTTTATTAAGATTGCTTTTCCTTTCATATTTTTCACCTTATGGCCCTGCATGCATCATAGGCCAGTATGTATCATAATCTTCAAAATTTTTCAGATTTTCAAGCTCCCTGGCAAGCAAATCATAGTGACCCAGCTCCATATTCGCCAGGATTTGAAGCATCTTCTTGTTCTCATCGTCATGAAGCAAATCCTTCATGCTTTCGTAGAAATCCTTTGCCGCCAGTTCCGCTTTCATGGCATCTTCGATGATCTCGCTTAGTAATCTATCCTCGCTTCCATCCACTCCAGGCAGAGGCACCGGCGTGTGCTCCGGAACCACCAATTCCTCATTAGGAAACTTTTTCCTGTAAAGCGCTTCCAGATATGCCCTGTGCTTCTCCTCCTCGTTCGCTAAAAACAGAAGGCGGTCCTTGAACATCATGTTCTTAACTCGCCCCGCCAAATCTTCGTACAATTTCTTGCTATCTATCTCACTTTTTATAGCTGCAAGAAGCAACGTTTTCAGATTGTATTTTTCAATATCCATTCTCAATCACCTCCTCAAGTTTTTTCAGAACTTTCTCAACATGCCCGCTCACCCGAACCTTTGGCCAAACGTGCACGATTTTTCCCTCGGGATCGATAAGAAAGGTGCTCCTTATAGTCCCGAAGTATTCCTTTCCGTAACTTTTCTTCTTACCCCAGGCACCGTACTTCTCTAATATTTCGTGGTTCTCATCGCTCAAAAGCAGTATTTTTAAACCGTGCTTTTCTATAAACTTAGCATGGCTCTTGGGTGAATCTTTGCTTACCCCTATTATCACTGCGTTTAATTTTTCGAACTTATCCTTCATCTCCGTGAATTCCTTCGCCTCTCTCGTGCAGCCGGATGTGTTGTCCTTGGGGTAGAAGTAAAGAACGATCCATTTTCCCCGGAAATCGTGCAGGCAGTGCTCCTTGCCCTCGTAATCCGGAAGACAAAAATCCACCGCCTCATCTCCAGGCTTCATTTCATCACCCCTATCTCACGGTGCTTCTCCGCGATTGTCTTTGCGAATTTTTTTATCTTCTCATAATCCTCTTCCTTGGGTATCCCCTTTATTAACAGAGGCTCAAGAAGCTCCACCTTCAACGCGCCGAGATTGCTCTTCAGTATGTCCACTGTTCTTCCACCCCAGCCGTAGGAGCCCATGATCCCCACAATTTTCACCTTCGGCTTCAGCGCATTGGCAATGTACGCCGCATAAACCGCATTGGGGTGCGGCCCAGCGAGCATGGTTGGAGTCGCTAAAACCAAAGTGGTAACATCAACTAAATCTATCGCTATTTCGCCCATGTCTGAGTGTATAAGATCTCGAACCTTCACTTCCACACCCTCTTCACCCAAGTAATCCACTAAAGCGTCAACCATTTTCTTTGTGCTTCCGTGCATGGACACGTATAGAATTAGGACTTCGTTCTTCGTCTTCTCGGATATCCACTCTTTGTATGCATCAATTATGTATTTGGGCTCTTTGTAAGCGGGTCCGTGGCTCGGAGCGATTATCCTCGGCCCCAATTCTTCTATTTTCTTTATGTTCCTCGTTATTATCTGCCTGAATGGCATCATGATTTCCGCGTAATATCTCTTAGCCTCATGATATATCCTATCGTACTGCTCCGCAAAAGCATGCGTTGTAGCCGCGTGCGACCCGAAGAAGTCGCAGGTGAACGCAATTTTATCTTCCACCAAGAATGTGGTCATTGTTTCAGGCCAGTGAACCCACGGAGTCATTATGAACTTCAGCGTTTTTCCTCCGAGATCAAGAGTATCTCCTTCTTTGATTACGATGAAATCCTCATCCTCAAGAGGAAGAAGATCCATCTCGAACCCTTTGCACTTTGCATTTGTAACAACCTTTGCACCGGGATATTTCTCAAGTAGAACAGGTATCGCTCCGGAATGGTCCTGCTCAGCATGGTTGGAAACGATGTAATCAATTTTTTTCACATTCAATTCTTCCAGGTTCGCCAAAAGTTGCTCCACCTTCTCCGGTTCTACTGTATCAATCAATGCGGTTTTTTCATTGCCTTCCACCAAATACGAGTTGTAACTGGTTCCCTGTGGCGTAGAGACTATTTCATCGAAGAGCGTCCGTTCCCAGTCTATCGCTCCTACGTTGTAAACTCCATCCGCTATTTTTCTTATCATTTTCAATCCTCCACCGGCTCAAAGAGATCCTTCGAAGCTCCGCACACGGGACAAACCCATTCCTCTGGAAGATCCTCAAATGGTGTGCCAGCAGGAATCTCGCTGTCCGGATCTCCGACTTCAGGGTCATATATATACCCACATATTGTACACCTATACTTCATTTAAACACCTCCTTTTAACACAGTTTCACATGTTATCAAAGGAAAATCCCCATCGATTTCCCCACAATCATAAGATATAAACAACCTAAAAATGAAAATTCCAGCAAACATCACAAACCACCCCCTGAATAAGTGGCTGCATTTTTGGGTGTTTTCCCCTTAATATCATTATGATAATAATCATAAGTCATTGGTTCCCCCCCAGTGAGCATTTTCCCACCAATTACCTCCCCGATGAAAATAGTGTGGGTAAACAATTCCTCTTTTTTGATTACCTTTGCCTCAAGATAAGCTACAGCGTGTTCTCTCAAATACGGAGCACCATTATCCCCAATACCATAATCAACCTGAGAAAACTTATCAACATCCCGACCTGAGCGAAAGCCAAAAAGGCCTATTAGCTTGAAAGGAGCATCCTTTGACAAAATAGATACTGTAAACACTCCGCTTGAATTTATAAACTCATGAGTTAAGTTATCTTTATTTATACTTGTGGCAATGGTTACCGGCACAGGTGTTATCTGAAATACAGTATTTACCACCTGTCCGTTTATTTTATCTCCTTTTTTAGAGGAAACAACATACATACCGTAATTTATGCTGTGCAATACATCTTTTACACTTCCCATCAACACAGGTAATATGTTCGACATATATAAATTTTTAGTTCGAATTTTGCAAATAATCTTTTCGAAAAACTTTATTAAACATGCTGTATTACCTTTGATTAATGGACGATAAAGACAGAAAAATAATTGAGATATTACTTCAAAATTCAAGAACACCTTACACAGAAATAGCTAAAAAAATGAATTTAACAGAGGCAACAATAAGAAAAAGAATAAACGAATTAGAAAAAGAAGGAGTCATTAAAAAATTTACAATAGAGGTGGATCCTGAAAAATTAGGATATAAAACAGTAACGATACTGGGACTGGATGTTGAGCCCAAATACCTTTTGGAAGCGGCAAGAAAAATAGCGGAGTTTGAAGAAGTAAAGTGGGTTGCCACATCTTCGGGAGATCACATGATAATGTGCGAGGTGTGGAGCGAAAACGGAGAGGCACTTTTTGAGTTTTTGTCTAAAAAAGTGGGCAAGGTTAGAGGAGTCAGGGATCTGTGCCCGGCAATAATAATGGAAAGGGTGAAATGACTAAATGGTTATTTCCTTTTCAACCACCTCGGTAGAGGAGCCAGAATAATCAAAATAAACAGTTAGTGTATAAGTTCCTGAATTAAAATGCCGTCCAATATTTATGTGCAATGTTCTTGGCATTCCCGTATCAAAGTAATTGATGGATACTTTCTCCACGCCCCGTGTAGTGCCAATCTTCCAGTAAAAATGATTATAGTAATAAGGTGCATGGCCATCTACAATCATAGTAAGATTAATATACTCAAGAAAAACATCGGTGTCCTTGGTAGCTTTTTCGACATGAACGGATGTTACATTTAAAACAGGTATGTTGAAAATCAATGAGGTATTGAGAACATCTTCATCTCCGTATTTCACAACAACATAATAAGTGCCGATCAAATTAGGAGGATTTATGCTGGATATATCCACCTTTTCTGCGGGATATGGGTGCGGTTCCCACCTGCCCACAGTATTATAATCAGAATCTTTTAACAGCACGGTGGCGAATTTTTTTAGAGAATGAGAGAATTTCAACTTCATGATGGGCGCATCTGCACCGGGTATTACTTTGTAACTGGAAATAGATAGCGCGCTGGAGCTTGAAGATGGTGAAAAAGAAATGGAAAAGTAGGCGGCTATTCCTGCAGTCACAATAACCGCCACGACAGCCGTCGTTATCAGCCGAGATGGCATGCTGAAACCACTCCACTTAACTCGCAAGCCATGAGATGATGTGATTCATTACCATTATTCCGTTCTCCGAATCGTACTTGTCAATAGCCTCAAATGAAAACGCTGTGAATACCACCCTGAAATTCCCGGAAGAGTATCTGTCTCCAACTGCATAGCCCTTGCTATCCTTGAATATCGCGTGGGCACCGCTTGCTATCTGTATTCTATCATCGTAGTTGTGGAAAGGATACTGCAAAGGAACAGGTGCAAGGTTTCCTGTTATCGGATCACCACTAACCCCGTAAACCTTGTTGTAGCCCACATCGTTGGTCACACCGATAACTCCCAGGTAATCATTTACAAAATTATTGTACACCCCACCATCATATCCATCAGAAACTTCCCAGAGGAAATCCTGTGATGTCAAATACAACCTTCCGCCAGCGTTAAGGTACTTAATCAAGTTATCCTGGTCATCTTCAGTCAAAGTGTCCTTATACGCATAACCAGTGCTCCAAACCACTATGCCGTATTCTTCCAGCTCTTTATAAGTGGGTGTTCTTCCAATCTGGTACACATCCCACTCATAAACCTCAAATCTACTCTTTATGTAAGAATTGTTGAGAGCATCTTCCACATACTCGCTGTAAATACTACCATCGTCATCGTCCACAAACAGTATCTTGTTGGACAAAAGCCCCATGGTTGCGCTGGGTGTTGCATTTGCTTCGTTACTCTTCTCGCTTTCTCCGGCTGAATTCACAGCGGTCACATAGTAATAATAGGTTACTCCATTGGTTACAGAGCGATCAGTATACGATAATGCAGAGCCGTTTACCTCCTCAAGGTATGTTTCTCCCCCGCTATTGGTACCACGATATATACGATACCCTGTTATTACAGAACCTCCGTTCTCGTCAGGAGGATTCCACTCCAAGTGCACTTCGCCATTACCGCCTGTCGCCCTCAGGTCAAGTGGAGCACCCGGAACTGAAACGTTATTATCGGAAGCGCTTCCATTGAGAAGCCAAGTAATAATGCTCTTCATAAGTTCTGCGCCGGTATCGCTGTTTTCAAGTTCCACTGCCTCGAAAGGAAATGCCGTGAAAACCGTTCTGAAAGTACCTGAATCGTAGCGAGATGCAACATAATTACCGTTAGCATCGGTGAAAATTCCGCTCCCGTACCCCGGGGTTATTTCATCAGCGTAATTGGTGAACGGGAACTTAAGGATTATCTTGGAGAAAGAGGACGTTATTGGGTCATTGCTTACTCCATATACATTCTTATAATCCTGATCATTCTTCACCCCGGAAACCCCTAAATAATTACTCACAAAATTGTTGTTTATGTTTCCATCATTGCCATCGTTCAAGTCCCAGAGGAGATCCTGAGAGCTAATGTACAGTTTGCCCCCATCGTTCAGGTACTTTTCCAGAGCACTTTGCTCCTCCGAATTAAGCACGTCTCTCCACATAGAGCCAGTTGTCCATACAACCACCCGATAGTTCTGGAAATCAGAGAAAGAGGGATAGCCCTTAGCATTAACATCCCAAGTGTCGAAAGAATATCCAGAATCACTTATGGCTTCCTGAACATAATTGCTGTAACTCTTGCCCCCATCATCGTCCACAAATAGAATCAGTTTCTGAGCCATACTCTTATGAGGCGTGGCAGAAACTTCGTTACTTTTATCGCTTTCTCCGGCTGAATTTACAGCAGTCACGTAGTAATAATAAGTTACGCCATTAGTTACAGAGCGGTCTGTATACGATAATGATGTGCCGTTTACCTCCGCAAGGTATGTTTCTCCCTCACTACTTGTTCCACGATATATGCGATACTCACTCACATTGCTACCAGAACTGACTGGCACAGGGTAATAATAAATTCTTTTTCCGCCCCCATTCCACGTGTTTGGTGTACCTTGCCAGTAAAATATTTTTCCATCCGCATAACCCAATCTATTTCCTACAAAATCACCCACAGGGTAAGGAATATCCGGAAGGTGAATCCATGTATTTGTTGGGATATTGTATTCAAAGAAATAGTATCCAGGAGTTTCATTGCATCCATTACCACCCAAAGCAAAAATAACGTTGGATAAAGAGGGATAGTAATGTCCAAGCCATATCAATGAGCCACCATCCCCCACTCCTTCGGGATCGGGGATATCCTGCATCTTTACCCACTTATTTGTTACAATATCGTAACGTGCAAAACCCCGGAGTGGTGAATTCTCGTAAAACTCACCCTCAAGCCCGTATATGTATCTCCCCCCAGTCCAGGCAAGTGATGCACCATCATCTGTACCTTCATCAGGCCACCATGACGGAAAAGACAGTTTTTCCCAAGTGTCCGTAGAGGGATCGTACCTCGCAAATATGCTGTAAGATCCAGGATTATATGAGCCAATATAATGTGCGCGACCAAGAAAAGCGTAAATCATATGGTCATAACCAGAATAAACTATGGCATCCCCCGGACCTTCAACATGGGGGGCATCTGCAAGCCGGGTCCACGTGTTTGAAGAAATTGTGTACATATAGAAATACACACGGTCGCCATTGCTCCGGTAAGAGCCGCCAGTGAGCACGTAAATGTGCCCGTGGTAATCATAAGCCATGGCCACCCCGTTTTCAAAGGGCACATTTGGCAATCCTGAACTCAAATCTGTCCATGTACCGGTTTGCGGGTCGTACCTATAAAACATAGGTGTCGATTTACTATCCTTCTGCCTTAATATGTAAATATAATGTCCATCCCACGCCATAGCCTCACCGTAGCCACCATCAAAAGACGTGTTGGTTGCATAGTGCCAGGTAGCATTGCCAGTGGCAGGAGAGTTCCACGTAAGCTTGACATAACCATTTCCGCTAACTGCAGCTAAATTCTGAGGTGCTCCAAGCACGTTGGAGGAAGAATTGCTTGAGCTCTGTGATGCCCACCTTACCATGTCAATACCCAGAGTAGCATCGTTGTACTTGGACCAGCCATCGTACACGTTATCGTGGTGATTCGCGCTATCTGGAGTTCCGTCATCAAAGGTTGAAGAATCACCGAATACAATTACCTTGCCTGAACCGTAATATGTATAGGCCATCACAGCGTAATTCACACCCCCAATGTTCTGATATGCCACAGCCTTCGCATTGCCACTAACACTCATCGTGGCGCCTTCCCACATTCCAAAAGCACTTACCCCGTCCGTCAAAACAGGAACATTTTCAATATCGGTTATCTTGTGTCCGTTCTTTCCTGATTCTGTGGAAAGGAGAGTTATACCAAATACAGAATCAAAATTCAAATTATTATTCCATATCTTCCACGAGGAATACCCATTGTGATTCCTATCCGAGCCGGGGTGATCTGCAATATAAATCAAACTGCCACCATTGCTCACAAAATTCAAAATTGCACTTCGTTCAGAACTGGTGAACTTGTCCTGAGGCTCAGGGATTATAAGGACCTTGCAACCCTGAAGTTCCTGAGAAGTTATGGTACCGTGACCAGTGCCTATCTCCCCCACGGAAAAACCTGCATTTTTAAGGGCATGTGCAAAAGAAGAATACGCACCATCTATGCGCCAGTCCGCATTCCCCGCATCCTCATCCTTTGTAAAGTCAAACAGCACCTTTGCCTGTGACCTCTGCGAGAACTGCTCATTATGTGAAAATCCCATATAAACTCCAGAAGACACCATCACACCCAGCAAGAGCACAACAGCCCATTTAGTACCCACCCATGATAACATTTGAAACACCTTCTACTAAGCTATTAATTTTGAGTATATAAAATATACGCACAAATTACCCATTTACGAGAGCCATACCGAAACCAACGTACTTTTAGCGCCCTCGCTCATCCTGGATAAGTATTCTCTTTTCACACTCTCGCCGTAGTATTTTGCGGTTTCTAAAATAAACTGGTCAAAAAAGAAATCAAGCTTTGTTGGCGAGTCATATATCAACCTAACATACTTGGCATCAGCATCACGCACGATAAAACTAATCCGCTTTTTATCCTGCATCATTGCTATTGACCCGTGAATCTTTTCTATATTTGAAAGGAGAGAAAAAGCATCAGGATAACGCCTAATTATTACACTAAATATACCCACAATTATATTAAAAATAACCCTGGCAAGCTCTCTCTTAAAATTTTCCCGGAAGGTTATTCCCATAAATCATCGCAGCATTTATCAACTTTAAAAAATATTCGTCATCGTATTGCTTTTGATTCAAAAATTTTAACTCAGAACCATATTCCTTCTCAAACTTTCCACACCAGAAGTGCCTTTCTTTTTCCTGACAGACTCAACAACCATGGTTAAACAATAGACCTAACATAAAAATAAAAGGAAATAACTGTATTTAATGGTTGGATTTGAACCACTATGCAAATAACAAAAATATCCAAAAAAAACTCAGTAGAAAGAGTATGGAGAGATGTAATCCCCGTGCTTTTTCCGGGCATCTAAAAGCCGCTTTTCCTCCGCGTCCAATTCCCTGAAAACTTCTTCAGGCACGTCTCCCATGTCCCAGTATATCTTTCTTATTCTACCTATCTTGCTCAAAAGCTCCGGAACACGTATGGTAAACTGCTTCTCGTAATCCTCCTTTGTATATTCTTTGTTAAACACCTCTTTGAACAGGCGTGCAAGGTCTTCGTACTTTGGAAGATACCCGATCGGCGTCTCAATGGTCCCTGCCTCGCCATGAACCCTCAAATCCATCCACTTGAGCCATATCTTCTTGTCCAGCTTGGAATTTAGCCAGTTTCCGTCCTTGTCTCGCAGGAAATAATTCACCGCAAAAATCTTCGGATGACTCCTGAGCTGCTTTCCGAATTTGAGATAATTATCAAGGTAATCACCGATATGCACCGAAAGAAAATCAAGTATTGACATAACGTTGTATTTTCTCACACCCTCCTTACCAAGAGTGGCCGCCGTGGTTTCTGATTCTATGGACGCACCTTTCATCACAACTCCGTGCTCCCAGTTAAACGCCTCACAAACAGGGGGCCAAGTATCAGAGTCTCGGCCACCGTAAATTATGCCTGCAAGTTTAACACCGTTCTTGGCGTCAAGAGCTTCGGCATCCAGATTTGGAAAATACTTTAATCTCGCAGTGAACCTTGCATTCTTATGACTAGGAGGTATCTCGTTTCCATCCTCGTCCTTCTTTCCACACCACCACTTCCCCCTGTGGTTCTCTCCCTCGCAGGGAATTTCCTCGCCCATATCGTTCCAGTATGGCTTGCCCTCGTGAACCAGCACATTGGAGAAAATTATCTCGTAAGGGGAGTGCAATACTTCCCATATGTAAGGGTCATCCTTCTTGTTAACACCCTGAATTATGCCAAAAATACCGTACTCGACGTTAACTGCCCTTGCCTCTCCATCAATATCCCTTATGAATGAAAGGTCATCCCCTACCAACCTCTCACCAACAACCATACATGTTGAAGTTTTTCCGCACATGGAAGGAAAAGCACCTGTGAAATAAGAGACCCTGCCATCGGGACCGTTCACACCCATCAAAAACATGTGCTCGCTCAACCAACCTTCTTTGAGAGCTTTGTTTATTGTCAACCTGAAAGCTGGTTTTTTAAGACCAATTGTATTACCCGCATACTGCGTGTTAACCGCAAAGGCTATATTATCTTCCAAATCAATCATAATGCGTCTTTTATCCAAATTTTTACTCGTTCTCCTCTCGTCCAGTTTACCCTCAGCATGCACGAACTTAAGAAACTCCATATCAGGATTTTTGACAAACTCATCATAAGCCCTGCGATAAAGCATTAATTCGCTGTGGGCAACGTAAGGAGAATCGGTTATCTGAACAGCAGGAAGCATAAATGGAGAATCCTTTGGCCCGAGAGAGAAGAACAGGATGTACATCTCCTTTCCTTCCATGATATCAAGCAGTATCTCGTGTATTTCTCGCAATCCCTTCTCCCTGTCCATGGTTTTTATGTAAGGTAACTTTTTTCCATCTTCTGTTAAAACATAAGTGTGCTCCTTGTCCCTAGCCTGGTCATAGTAATTATCAAAGTGCACCGTGTGGCCGGGCATGGTAAGAAGCTTCTCTTCCCTCTCAATTATTGCCTTGTTCCTCACGTAGAGCGCGTCTTCTTCAGAATCGGTAACAACGAAAACCGATGATGGAGAGCAAACAGCTATGTACTTCTCCAAAAAACACATCAGTTCATCGTTTTTCAATTTTTCCAATTTTTTGAATTGCTCATCTGATAATTTTTCCCTTAAATATCTCATGGGCATGTTTCTCACCGATTAGGGTAAATCGCACTATTGAGTAAAAATCTTTTGATTTATGAAATTATATTGTACCAAATTTAAAATAAATACAAAAAATTAAAGTGATTGAGAGCAATAAAAAGAAGCAATTGATAATACAAAAGCACCAATGCAAAATATTATCTTGAAAAATGCGATGCAGGGAGGATGAGTGGTATTCTTGAGGAAATAATAGCTACACTCTGGCTAATGCTTCCCATTTACCTGCCCAATCCCGGCGCTGTAATATTTGGAGGCGGCACCCCCATAGATTTTGGAAAAAATTTCGTTGATGGCAAGAGAATACTTGGAAAAAGCAAGACGTGGAGAGGATTCATAGGTGGCTCACTACTTGGCGTTATCATTGGATTGGTTCAAAATTACCTTGCTTACTTTCTCCCAAACACATGGTTTCCGTATTTCTCAAAAGATTGGATTTCTGCGCTACTTCTTCTAATAACCATGTCATTTTCATCAATGCTGGGCGATTCCACGGGGTCATTTATAAAAAGGAGATTGGGAATTGACAGCGGTGGGCGCGCGTTCCTGTTAGACCAGCTCATGTTCGTGATTATTTCCTGGTTATTCATTTTCCTATTCTTCCCAGCCTGGTTCCTGGAGCATTTCTGGAAAACTGTCCCCGTGCTGACGGTATTTGTCCTAACTCCTCTTATACACAGGGGCGTGAACATAGCTGCTTACAAGCTGGGATACAAAGATGTTCCGTGGTGAAATTTTTACATTTTTAACCGTGTTCATTTCTTATTTATTATTGTACCAAAAATCTTAAATGTCCGTATTTAAATACCATTCTCGGTGATTGAAATGAGAACATGGATAATAATTGTCGCTATGATTGTTGTGCTTGGTGGTTTTGCATCCTCCGTGCACGGGGCAAACACGAGAGCGGGAGTCACGTTCACCACGGATAAAAGCGTTTACGTGGTTGGTGAAAGTATTTACGCGAAAATCTACGGAGATGCAAACACATACTACCGCATCTTAGTTGATGGTGCGGATATTGATAAGCCTATAATAACTAACGACACAGGATATGCAGAGATAAATATCACTGTAAACGGAAACAACAATAACGGGAACCGTCTGGGTCCGGGAGCACACATAATTGAGCTTGAAAAGGGAAACACCGTTGTTGCCCAAAAATATGTTATAGTTAGAGCAGGACTTGAACTGGAAAAAAGTGAGTACACGGGCACATACACATATTTTGGTGGTGAGATCCTCTGGGTGCATTTAAGCGGTGAAAACAATAAAACATATTATGTAAACATAACAAACGGCACTGGTAAGTTGATTTATCCTCCAGATGGGCATATGAACGTTAAAACGGACAGTGACGGAGTCGCCGTGTTCAACATAACCCTGAACATAGGTGATGGAAGCTACTACCTGAACCTTTACAATGGCTCAAAACACATTCAAAGCGTGCATTTTAGCGTACAGAGCATAGCAATATCCGCAGACATAGATAAAGGTGAGTACGGAGTTTATCTGTTATCTGAAAAGATTAAGGCATACGTATCAATATACTGGATGAAATCACACACACTGCTGAAAGATGCAAGTTACAAATGGTGGATAGTTGACGCATACAATCAATCTGCGTCCTTCGGGCCGTATGCGGGAAAAGGCACGGAATTTACAACGGAAAAACTAAATTTTTACACCATGGGAAATAACCCGAATGTACACATAATGCCAAACAACGAGTACTACCTGAAAATAGTGTACGAGAACGATAACAGCACCGGCAATCACCACGCAGAAAAGGACATATACTTTTACACGGGAGTTCTGTCTGCGGATATGAATATAAACAAGATAGATGGCTCCATTTCACCTGGCAAGAGAGTTGTTTTGAGCATAAACACCTACGCCCACGATTCAAACGATGGAATATACTCCCCCCTTGGACACGTGCATGTGGATTACGTAAACATAACAATAACAAAGCACTGGCAGGTTATATGGTACAAGAATTACACCAGTTGTGGATATACCGACGATAGCGGAAAATCACAGTTGCTATGGAACGTTCCTAATGTAGAAATGGGTTCGTACATATTAATAAAAAGCAAGGTTTCCATAAACCACGAGAATTATACATCAATACTCTCCTCAGAAAATGGAGAACCCTTAATGGTAGAACCTGCACTTAAGCTCCAGATAAGCACGGACAGGGACTTTTACCTTGCTGGAGACAGAATTAATGTGATGCTTCACCCTGTGTACCCCAGCGGCGTTAGTGTCCTGAGCTACGATGTTAAAATCACATCATCCCCGTTCGGAAATGTTATGTATTACGAGCACATAAAAGGCAATGAAATAAGCTACAGATTACCGGATAACTACTCTGGAAAAATAGAAATAAGTGTCAGCGCACATTTCTCTACTGGCAAGACCATAAGCACTTATAGGACGGTAAAAGTATATTATGGCTACATATACCTGAGCTCTTCCCAGGACTACTTCTTCAAGCCGGGGGAGGTTATTACAATATACTCTGAGTTCAGAAGCAACGTTATGCATCCTAATTCCCTCACGTACAAAGTGATAGGGGATCACGGATTGATTATGAGAATGAACGCCTCTCTAAACAGTTTTCAGTTCACCGTACCAAACGATGGTTCCACGTCGTACATCATAATTGCAGAGGCAATTGACGGAAGTTACTACGCCGAAAACTCCATAACAATAAACAAATTTGAAGGATATTTCCTGAACACCCACATACTCTCCAACTCAAAATATCAAAGCAAGGTTTACGAGCCAGGGCAATCTATAAAAATAGCATACAATATCACAAAGTACGGAAATTTTGTGCCTCACGTAATAGTACTTCACTGGGAGATAATGAACACAAACTACCACTGGGAGAAGGTCATCAACGAAAATGAGTTCAGCGGAGTTATTTCATTGAGCATACCCAAAGAATTAAAGGGCGGCTATCTTCTGCATATATGGGTCTCCGACGGGGACAACCACTGGAGCACGGACAACGTGCTGTCAATTAACGTTGAGAAAGGCTCATGGGCCATGCAGGATATTAGCGGAATGCCAATGCTTTCACTAATTAACCTGATACTTGTGCTCGTTGCAATAGCCATAGGAATAGTTGCCCTAATAATTTTAGTGAGAGATAAAAAAGGTGGAGAAACAGAGGAAAAAGAAGAGGATAAGAAAGAGAAGAGGGAAAAGAAGCACGAGGAGAAGCTTGCTGCACCCATGAAAAATCCATTCAAGAAAAAGAAGAAAGGTGCACCTAAGCCGTATTCCCCCGATGGAAACGTTGAAGAAAGAAAAACTGAAGATATAAAAATATCTGAAAAAAATAAAACGCCCCCAGAAGAAAGAGAATTTGACGACGATGATAGCTTGGAGTTGTAAGCACAAGAATTATATACCTTTTCTTTTTTTCGTTAACAGGTGTGATTTATATGGAAACAGTTAGTGACATAATGTCTCCCAATCCCATTACCATTGTTGCACCGGCCACGCGGAGGGACGTGCTAATAAAACTCGTGAAGAACAACATAACGGGAATGCCAGTGGTGGATAAAGAGGGTAAGCTCATAGGCATGGTTTCCCGCAGAGACATTTTTGAAAATCCAGATGAGGAGCAGCTCGCCATGCTTACCCGGAGAGATGTTCCAGTGGTAAAAGAGGATGACTCCATAGAATACGCTGCAAGGGTTATGATGAGATACAACAGAAGGCACATAGTAGTAATAGACGAAAACAATTACGTTGTTGGAATACTCACCCCCCAGGATTTTCTCTCAGAGGTAATAAAGAAGAGAATTAGCACTCCTGTAGAGGAACTTGTAACAAAGCCATGCTTTCCCATGCACAAATACACACCGTTACCTGTGGTATTGAAAGCAATAACATTAACAGCAATTCCGGCGTATCCAGTGGTTAATGATGATGGAAACTTGATAGGCATCGTAACGGAAAGAGACCTGTTTGACAAAGCATCTGTGGACAAGAAAGTAGCTATGTCAGAACTGGGTTTGGGAGATGACGAGGACGCTTGGAACTGGGAAGGGATACGAAACGTCATGAAGCTGTTTTACATGGTGGAGAAAGTTGAACTTCCAAAAATCCCAGTGGAAGAGGTTATGATTAAAAATCCAACAACGGTGTTCTCAAAAACACCCATTTGGGAGGCAGCAAAAATAATGAAAAGAAACAATTTCTCCCAGTTGCCCGTTAGGGATCTGCACGACAATCTAAAAGCCATGATATACGACATGGATGTTGTTGCATCTCTGGCAGGTGTGGAGGAATGAAAGAAATACGCGGAAAAATCGCAGATATTACCAAGAGGAGAGGTATATACTGGGGAGCATACGAGATATACGGCGGAGTTTCTGGATTTTATGACTACGGACCCGTGGGTGCCCTCTTGAAAAAGAACCTTTTGGATATTTGGCTGGAAGAATTCGTTTATTCTGACGGTTTGCTGTTCATAGACGCTCCGGCTATTGGGCCGGACTCTGTTTACAAGGCTTCGGGGCATGTGGACAAATTCACCGATTACATGGTGAGATGCATTTCATGCGGCCATGCATTCAGAGTTGATGAACTGATTAAGGATTTTGTGGACAATCCAGATTTGTTAACTCCCGACGAAATAGAAAAAATAATAGAAGAAAATGACGTACGATGTCCTGACTGCAACGGAAAATTCGGAAAGGTTGAAGAGTTTCACCTGATGTTTTCCACAACCATCGGGCTGGATAAAAGAGGCTTTCTCAGGCCTGAGACCGCCCAGGGTATTTTCATCAATTTTCCAACGCTGTATCGCATAAACAGAGAGAAATTACCAATGGGCGTGGCTCAGATTGGAAAAGCATACAGAAACGAAATATCACCTCGCCAGGGTGTGCTCAGGCAGAGGGAATTCAACATGGCAGAGATAGAACTATTTGTTGATCCTGAAGAGAAATTCAACGAAGAATTAATTGAAGACATTGAACTTCCACTTTTGACAAGGGATGGCTTTGAATTAAAAATTAATGCAAAGGAAGCTTACAAATCCGGCCTTGCAAACGGATACATCATTTATTACATGCAAAAAATACTTTCATTCTTGAAAAGCGTTGGTATTGATACATCCAAAATCAGGTTCAGACAGCACCACCGCGAGGAACTTGCACATTACTCAAAAGACACCTGGGACTGCGAGATTCTCATATCTAATGGCTGGACAGAGGTAATAGGAATCGCGTACAGAGGAGATTACGACCTTAAAAGGCACATGGAAAGCTCAGGAGCGGACATGCGCGCGTTTAGAAAGTTTGAAAAAGAAAGAAAGATACGGATTAACAAAATAGTGCCAAGGATGGAAATACTGGGTCCGAGGTACAAAGCCGCCGCAATGAAAATAGCCAGAGCAATGGAGGCCATGGAGTTTGAAGAAAATTCCGTTCATGGAACCTTAAAAATAGAGTTGGACGGACACGTGTACGATGTGCCAGAAGAGGCATACGAAGTGATAGACGTTGAGAAAAAGGTATCCGGCGAGAGGTTCTTGCCACACGTAATAGAGCCCTCTTTTGGAATAGACCGGCTGATATATTCAATAATTGAGCATACTTACTACGAGAGGCAAGATACGGGATACAAAGTGCTAAGGTTTCCCCCGCGCCTGGCACCGATTAAAGTCGGTATTTTACCGCTGATGGCAAAGGACAGCTTGGACAGCATTGCAAGAGATATTATGAAAGAGCTGCGAACTGCAGGGATTAACGGATACTACGATGATTCAGGTTCCATAGGAAGGAGATACGCCCGTGCCGATGAAATAGGAGTTCCTTTCTGCATAACCGTAGATTACCAGACAAAAGAAGATAATACCGTGACAATCAGAGAAAGGGACAGCACAAAACAAAAGAGGATAAATAAAGATGAGCTGAAGGATACACTGAAAAAACTCGTAGCGGAAGAGATTTTGTTTGAGGAGTTGTGATGTTCTGCGATGAATACGCAG
This sequence comes from DHVE2 group archaeon, assembly GCA_015521465.1. Classification (GTDB taxonomy): domain Archaea; phylum Thermoplasmatota; class Thermoplasmata; order Thermoplasmatales; family Aciduliprofundaceae; genus JAADDK01. The sequence goes on along the minus strand of WAOD01000071.1, from coordinate 6,220 downwards.
GTGAACTGGCAGAGATACTTAGGAAGATAAAATGCCCTGAAAATTCTGCCCTATCTTTTTCTGGGGGGCTGGATAGCTCAATTATTGCTTACCTGTGCAGAAACAGCATAAAATCATACTACACCATAGGCATGGAAAGCAGCAAGGATTTGGACAATGCAAAAAAAGTTTCAAATAATTTGGGAATAGATTTTACCAAGATAATAATCTCTGAAAAAATGATATTGGAAGGCATAAAAGAACTCAAGGAATTAGATGAAAAAATTACCCCTGTTGAAATATCCTTTGAATTGCCCCTTCTAATAGTAACTAAAAACGCTGAGGAAAGTGTGATATGCACCGGGCAGGGTGCAGACGAGCTATTCGGCGGGTACTCTAAGTATCTTCAGGCACCAGAGTTGATGAAAAAGGATGTGGAAAAATTACTCACAAACACCGTTCCGAGAGAGCAAAAAATAGCAAAAAAGTACGAAAAAACACTTATCACACCATACTTGATGGAAGAGATGCAGAGCCTTGCTTCAAGAATACCCGAAGAATGCAAGATTCATAAAGGAATTAGAAAATGGGTACTGCGGGAGGCAGCCCGTCAATTAGGGGTTCCTGAGATAATTGTAGAGAGAGAGAAGAAAGCAGCCCAGTACGGAAGCGGTACGTGGAAAATGATTAAAAAAATGGCCAAAAAAGAAGGGAAAAGCCCTGATGAGTTTATTAAAGGGAGATAAGTGAATTTGCAAATATTTAAATTTCCAGAATCATGACATGAAAGATATTAAATTCACCATGACCATGCCGTAGTATGAACCTTAAAGATATTGTAAATGCTTTTGGAGTTGCTGGATTTGAAGACGATATAAGGGCAATAGTCAGGGAAGAAATGGAGAAACACGCAGACGAGGTTTTAGTGGACAGACTGGGAAACGTAATAGGTGTTAAAAAAGGAGGAAAGAGGAAAGTAATGATAGCAGCACACATGGACCAGATAGGGTTCATGGTAAAGGGGATTACAGATGACGGGTACCTGCTAATATCCCCAATAGGCGGTGTACACACAAACGTCCTGAGATCCTCTGTGGTAAGAATAAAAACGGAGAACGGTTTTATTTACGGTGTTATTGGTGAGAAGCCCCCTCACTTGGGTAAGGAGAAAAAAAATGTAGAGTTCAAGGACTTGAGGGTGGACATAGGAGTGGATAGCAAAGAGGAAGCTGAGAAGCATGTTAGCATAGGTGATGTGGGCTCATTTGAACCCATGTACATGGAAATGGAAAAAAGGATAGTTGCAAACTCATTAGACGATAGAGTAGGAGTATACACCATTATCAAGCTAATGGAAGAAATAGAGTCGGATTCCACCATATACTTTGTTGCCACTGTTCAGGAAGAAGTAGGTCTCAAGGGCGCGAGAACCTCGAGTTACGGAATATACCCCGATGTGGGAATAGCTGTGGACGTTACCCACGCAACCATGCCCCATGTGAGCAAGGAGGACGTGCCGATAGAACTGGGAAAGGGGCCAGTTATAGGCGTGGGCTCTGTATCCCACCCAAAACTATACAGGCACTTCTTAAAAGTTGCAAAAGAGAAAAATATACCCTACCAAATAGAAGCAAATCCATCGTATTCAGGAACAGACGCAGATATAATCCAGCTGGCCCGGGACGGCATAGCAACAGGAGTAATTTCCATACCTGAAAGGTACATGCACTCAGGGGTAGAGATGATTGACAAGAAAGATCTGGAAAATACAATTTCCCTTCTCAAGCACGCCTTTGAAAAAATAGGAGAGGTGAATCTGAGCTGGTAATCTATTTTTCCACTTTTTTTACCTGAGAGCGATACATTTCCACAAGCTCTTTTGTTGTTGTGGCCTCTTCAGGACTCTTATCATCGCGCCATTTTCCGGTGAATCTCGGAAAGCGTATCGCCAGGCCGCTTCCATGCTCCACAACATCGCGGGCGCACGTGTGAGTGGGACTAAGTGTTATCTCGGCACCAACCACTTCCATAACAATCCGGGGCACGAACCAGTAATCAGCTTCTATCTCGCTCCAAACCCGGGGGTGTCTTTCTTTGAGGAGAAGTCCCTCGAACATCCTTGGCAAACCGGCAAGCTGCTCATCGGTGAACCCGGAGCCGAGCTTGCAAACGGTCTCAAAACTATCTTTATCAGGATTGTAAGCAGCCATGAGTAGAGCCCCGTAAGTGCCCTTTCTACGACCTTTGCCTGCAAATGCACCCACAACCACGAGGTCCAGAGTATCAATAAGCTCTATCCTGTAATCCCTCTTGTACTTTATCCATAAAAACTCCCTGGCACCTGCACGGTATATACTCTCATCACCTATATTTTTGGCAACAAGCCCTTCACAACCATCAGCTATTGCTTTATCAAAAAATAGCCGTATCTCATCAAGATTATCAGACACAATACGATGTGCAAACTTTACACGGTCAGTTTCGGTTATCCACTCTTCCAGGGCTTTCCTGCGCACAGAATATGGCTTGGTAGTCATATCCTCTCCATTTAGATAGAGAACATCAAAAAGAAAGAGCACAACAGGAATCTCATCTATTATTTTTTCAATACCGTACTTTCTCCCGCGACGGTGGGATACCATTTGAAAAGGTAGCAATTCTCCAGTATTAACATCAACGGGCACAGCCTCTCCGTCAAAAATTGCATTATCGCCCTTGAATGCCTCACCTATTGCAGAGATCACATCGGGAAACTGGGAAGTTAGATTCTCCAGACGCCGTGAATACAACACCGTTTTATCTTTGGTAACATGCGCCTGTATTCTCATTCCATCGTACTTGTACTCAAAAGCTGCCCTGCCCCCCATTTTTTTAAGAATTTCTTCGAGAGACGGCAAGCGCTCTGCAAGCATGGCGCGAATTGGCACACCCACTTCAATCTGGATATTAATCACCCCTTCTACTCCCTCTGCCGCTAACACCTTCGCTATATAACCAAGGTCTGGGTGGATATTGTAAGCGCGCTCCACGTATTTTCTATGCTCCTTTCCATCTCCAAAAGCAGCGGCAAGTGCGTCTAAAATAGTCATATCTGCTATGCCCAGTCTCAGTTTGCCAACAACAGTACGAGCTATATACCTGGCTTCTCTGGGTGTAGCCACATTGAACAGCTCCACAAGGAGCTTTATTTTTTTGTCCTGACTTCCAGAACCTTCGGTTCCGGCTATTTTTACGAAATTTTCGTAAACCTTTTCCACGGACAACTTCTCATCAGTGTTAAATGAAAACAAACTCTTTTGCCTCTTTTTCTTTAGCAATTCCTCGGAAACAGTACCCAGATCTCCATAATTGTAAAGCAATTCTACAACCTTTTTCTCCGAAACGCCAGAAGCAAGGGCTACCGCTTTAACTGCAAGTTTCTCCGCAAGCCCCAATTCCACACCCACAAAATCAGGATACAGCTTGCCCTGCGTTAAATATACAACCTTGTCAATTATATCATGGGGAGTTTTCTTCAAAAGTTCTACCAGATAATCTGTCATTTCCAAACGCTTGGTTGTTCCCTCTATCTTCTCGTATGTCTCCGCGAGCTCCCTGTAAAGCATGTTACAAATATTGTGTGTAAGTATATAACTGTTTATGGTTTGAGTTTATTCAAATGATTATTTGCACAGGACGAAAATATAATGAAAAGAAGTCAACATTAATATAATCGCTTCATATAACCTAAGGATGAGAGGGAAGGACATTATTTTCATTGTCATTGTTTTCGTATCTTTTCCTATGTACTACATCATGATTCAAAACTCATCAAATACAGGGATTTTAGCACTAAACTTCGTGATAGGTATTTATCTTTTGGTCACAGGAAGCGATTATTTTGTTGAAGGTGCATCAAGTATTGCCGCACATTTAAAGGTGAGCGAACACACAATAGGACTGACAATTGTCGCTTTGGCCACTTCACTGCCAGAGATGTCCGTATCAGATATCGCTTCTTTCTACGGACACCCGGAAACTTCCTGGGGAAACGCGGTGGGAAGCAACATTGCAAACATAGGACTGGTTCTTGGAATAGCGGCCATAATCATGCCCCTTGCACTTTCAAAATATGTGAGGAGAGATGCAATAACCCTCACTCTGGTTACTGGACTTCTTCTTTTCTTCGTTTTCGTATTTAATCAAGTTACATGGTGGATGGGTGTAGTGTTTGTTGTTATCTACATAATATATCTCAACGACATACGTGGAAGGAAAGAGGAAGTGGAAGAAATCAATCCTGATAAAAGTATGGTTCTCTCAGTAATTTACACAATACTGGGTGCACTCGGCATAGTGTGGGGTGCAAACGTATTGGTGGATTCCGCAGTGGACATTTCCAGAATGTTTGGCATTCCTGAGATAGTTATCGCGGCAACGGCAATAGCAGTAGGCACATCACTGCCAGAACTGGCAACAACCGTGTCAGCGACAATAAAGAAAAAGCACGGTATTGCAGTTGGCAATATAATTGGGAGCAACATATTCAACACATTAATAGTGGTTGGAAGCGCAGCGCTAATCAAACCGATTAAATTACAGGCAAGTTCTCTCCTACTAACCTCTTCTTTTTTAGCAATACTAACCCTAATGGTATTTGTATTTGCAATGAGAAAAAAGATATCTAAAATTGAAGGTATTGCGTTTTTGGTAACCTATGGAATCTTCCTATTCTTCCTCGTAATTTAGGTATGATATGAACCTGCTCAACGGCATACCTTCTTCCCAGTGCATTATGTAATTGCTATCCCGAGTCAAGGAAATTTTAGGAAGTATATCGTAAACGTACCTCGCCCAGCCTTCGAATCCCGAATCCATTGGCAACGTGAAAATTCTCCACGGGTCACCCCGGTAAGATTTAAGACGGTAAGCGTAAAGAGCGATCACCCCTGCGCGGGAGCATTCTTTCACTATGTCCTCTGCCTGCTTCTGTCCTCTCCCGCGATTTTGCGTGAATCTCAACGTTTTTTCTTTAGATGATTTTACTTCTATGGGAAAAGAATAATCCTGCCTTATCGCAATAAGGTCTATTCCAAATGAGCCGGCAGCGCGTAAAACCAGAAACGGTTTTTTAATCATGCTCTCATAATTTTCCCTCTCCTCTTCGCTCATTCCCTTCGACATCTTTTTTATCGTTTTTTCTTCACCAGCAAGAATTCCTTTTAATTCCCGCTCGTAAATTGCGCCTTTCTTTGCCATAAAAATCACAAAAAAGAAGGGATTAGATTAATCCCAGATCCTTACCCGCCTTCTCGTAGGCGTTTAGCGCGTAATCCAGGTCTTCTTTGGTGTGGCCTGCGCTTATCTGGTTCCTTATTCTCTCTAAGCCGCGAGGCACCATTGGGAACACTATTGGCAATGCAAATACACCTGCGTCAAACAATTTGTGCGCCAGCTCCTTCGCTTTCTTCGAGTCTCGGACCATTACCGGCACTATGGGTGTCTGGCTCTTCCACGTGTCGAATCCCAAGTCCTCTAAGCCTTTCTTGAAGTAGTTGCGATTGTCCCATAGGCGCTGCACGCGGTCCTTTTCCTGCATGACGATTTCCAGAGATTTAATATTCGCCGCGGTAACCGCTGGAGGATATGCTGCGCTTAAAAGCCAAGTGCGGGCAGTGTTATATATGTATTCCATCGCGTACTCTTCTCCTGCAATCATACCGCCCATTGAGCCGAGGGCCTTGGAGAACGTTCCCATCTGGAAATCGATCTTCTTCTGCACTCCAAAATGGTGGCCTATCCCGCGCCCTTCTCCTAAAACTCCTTCGCCGTGGGAATCATCCACATATGTCATTGCGCCGTACTCGTCCGCAATTTTTACTATTTCGTCCATTGGCGCTATGTCGCCGTCCATACTGAACACACCATCTGTTACTACGAGAATGTGTTCGTATTTGTCGTGCACCTCCTTCAGTTTTGCTTCTAAATCCCCCATGTCCAGGTGCTTGTAAATCACCTTATCCGCTCTTGAAAGGCGGATTCCGTCAATTATGCTTCCATGATTCAGTTCATCGCTAACCACAACATCGCCCTTGCCCACTATCTTAGCGAGGGTACCGGCATTTGTCGCAAATCCTGTCTGGAACGCAAGTCCCGCTTCCGTCTCTTTGAATTCAGCAATCTTCTTATGCAGTTTTTCCTGCAAATCTGTGTATCCGGCGATGCTCCAGTCGCTGCCCGCTCCCCACCCGTATTTCTCAAT
>WAOD01000070.1 GCA_015521465.1 DHVE2 group archaeon | reverse complement strand
GCGCCGCCGCCAGGATTCGAACCTGGGACCTGCCGGTTAACAGCCGGCCGCTCCAGCCTACTAAGCTACGGCGGCACAAATAAGGGATAGAAAACCAGTATTTAAAAATTTTCAACAACGGGGGTAAGTTGAATTCCTGAGAAAACATGGAAAAAGAAGGATAAAGAAGAGGAGGGATTTGATACATGAGTTATAAGCGAGTACTCTAAACATTAGTGGTTTAGATGCAATTGTAAAAGAAAGGGAGAGTATGTAGTTGTCAGTAAATTTTTTTAATTAGTGGGACACTGAATCAACTACATTTCTATATGAGTATTTTTTTCTTTCACTCCGACTGCTCTGCTCTTTTCCAACAGCATTCTTAACAATTCCCTGTGTACTTTCTTGTTTGTTGCAATGTATGGTTCACCTTTATTTGTAATAAATCTCATGTACGGGGAGAGTCATAACCCTAATCCTTATAGATTTCCTCTGTTTTCTATATATTCAAAAGAGGAACGTTATCTGTGGACTGCCATGGTGCCACTTAAAACTATCCATTGGTAATGAATGATAATAAAATCTGTATACTGGGGGAAATTTGCGAGTAAATATACTATTTCTCTAAGAGCAATGTGGATTAAGCGTTCTCACATCCTTTTAAGCACTCTCAAATTTTGCTTTTGTGTGGGGTTTTCCATTTTATTACCATCAATCTTATCCTCACATACTTTATCAAATATAGGTTTCATATTTCTAATTCTTTTTAATGATTTGAGATTTGCCCTTTTAAATACCATATGGGAAAAGTTTTTTTTATAAATGCCATGTAGTTGCATGCGTAAAAGAAGAGATTATGATGAGCTTAGAACCGTAAAAATCACGCCGAATTTTCAGAAAAAGGCATATGGCTCGGTTCTCTACCAGCAGGGAGATACCATGGTTCTATGTTCTGCACAGGTTATCGAAAATGTGCCAGAGTGGTTAAAAAACGATAATCGTGGCTGGCTAACGGCGGAGTATTCCATGCTTCCCGGCTCTACCGAAACAAGAATTTTCAGGGACAGGGGTCATGTTAACGGACGCAGCAAGGAAATAGAGAGAATTATTGGAAGAGCATTGAGGGCATCTGTTGATTTAAGTAAAATTGGGCCCAGAACCATATGGATTGACTGCGATGTTGTTCAGGCAGATGGTGGCACCAGAACTGCGAGTATAACTGGAGGATTTTTGGCGTTGTACCTTGCCATTCAAAGGTTATTAAAGGAGGGTAAAATTTTGGAGGATCCCATCAAGTATCAGGTTGCAGCTGTTAGTGTGGGGATTGTAAAAGGAATTCCTATGTTAGATTTGGCATACGAGGAAGACTCACAGGCGGATGTTGACCTTAATGTAGCTATGACCTCTGATATGAAATACGTGGAAATACAGGGCACTTCGGAGAACGAGCCTATGAGCGAGGAGCAATTAAATGAGCTTTTAAGTTTGGCAAAGAAAGGAATCGAGGAATTGTTAAAGATCCAGAGGGAAGTGATGGAAAATGTGTAGATTTGTGGCTGTTATTTCTAAAGATTACTTTGATCCGGAAAAATATGTGAATTACCTGGAAAACATGGCTAAAAATGGAAAGAGAGCAGAGCACGGTGATGGATGGGGAATATGGATTAAGAGCGGGGGTGATGAGTTTCTTCATAAAGAGACTGTACCCATATGGGAGAGAAAGAACAAAAATTTTCCCCGGGGAAAGGTTGTGTTTATTCATGCAAGAAAGCGTGGTGAAAAAGGTGCAAAAATAGGGATAGAGAATACTCATCCTTTCACTAGTCATGGCTCTGTTTTTATGCACAATGGATTCATAAATATTACGCACGAGGAGAGTTGCGGGGACACGGATTCTGAGAGTTTGTTTATGAACATAATTCACAGGGGGCTCTGGAATGTTCTCTGCGAAATTGAAAAATATGATTTTTCTTCTGTAAATTCCGTGCTTTATATGGATGGGAAAATTTACGTAATTCGCTATGCTAAAAAGTTGGAGGATTATTACTCTATATTCGTTGATAGAACTGAGAACAGAATTGTGATTTCTACGGAAGGTAATGGGGAGCCAGTTAATAACAAGAGCGTGATTGTGATAGACGATGACCTTAATATTGAAGAGCTTCCATTTTGCCCAGATATGTTCCATTAATCAGATACACGTCAAAATCTCCGATTATTTTATTTTTAAAAAGAGGGCCTATGGGATTTGCCAGATTCGACCCTGCTAAGGGATTGAATGCGCTAACCACGAATATCCTTGGATTTCCTTCGTATTTTTTTCTTCCTGATTTCGTAAGATGACCAACAAGATGACATGGATATCTGTGTGCTTTGCCTATTGAATCTCTTAATTCTATTTCTGGATGGACATGACCCATGAACACATACCTTGCCTCCATAACTTCATTGCTAGGCCAAGAATGGCCATGTACGAAACCAAAATTACCTATTCTGAAACCATCTGTGCCAGATATTTTCGCATTGAGAGCATTCTCTAAATTACCATCGTGATTGCCCTTTGCTATGTAAATGTCCACGTCTAAATCTTGGAGTTTTTTTACACCCATGAATTCACCTATACTGTGTTTCACATCTCCTAAGATTATGAGTTTATCTGCATTTTTTTCATTTAATATGGATTTTATTTCTTCAAATGTGTTTATTTTTGGTATTTTTATCCCTTCTTTTCTCAGCACATATTCATATCCCATATGTAAATCAGCAATAATAACCGCGTTTATATCAGCTATGTACAGAGCTCTCTTGTTTGGAATAATCTCTATCATTTTTCTACACCGTATTGAATTAAAATGCCGTATCCAAGTCTCTCGCATGAGAGAATTTTTATTCTCAGTACATCATTTTCATCCATTGCACCATTGCCTCCCACAAGACATGGAGCAGAGCCACCGATTATTACCGGGCCCATAAACACATAAAATTCATCCACTAATTTTTCCTTTAAAAATGAAAATATAACCGTGCTACCTCCTTCTACCATCAAACTTCTTATCCCTTTATTCCATAGTTCTTTCATAAGACATTTTAAATCCACTCTTTTTTCTCCGCATCTTATTATTTCAGCGTTTAGTTCTCTATGCCCTGCAGTTTTCGTGGTTGCAATTATCGTCTTTGCAGCATTGTTTAAAATCCTCGAATTTTCAGGAATTCTTAGCTTAGAATCCAATACTATTCTCACGGGATTTTTCGCATTTGGTACGTATTTTTCTTTAACTGTTAATTTTGGGTCGTCATTAATCACAGTGTTTATTCCTACTAAGATAGCATCTACGCTAGCCCTGAGCTCGTGAACCCTTTTAAAATCCTCCTCGTCGCTTATTTTTATTCTCTTTCCCCCAACCAGCGCTATTTTACCATCCGCGCTCATTGCAGCATTTATGATTATTTTCGGTCTATTCATAAATATCATCACCCATTATTTTCATATACCCGTTTTTAGAGATGTATACGGAAAGTCTCTTTTTTGCCAAAATTTTGAAGAACTCCTCCCAAGAAATTTCTTCAAATTTCTTATCTCTATTCTTAATTAACTGCACCACGTCCTTGCCACGAATTTTCGCAGGCATTAACCCGTATTTCTTGGCATTAGTTATGGTTTCCTCCTTGCTTAACTTTCTCATCATAACGATAGAAAATAGGAATCCCGATTAAAACTGTTTCTCTGCGTGTATTGTTTACATAATTTACTAAAAAAAATATAAAAATTAGTTATTCTTATTATGAATAACGCCACTAAGGGCATAAAAACAAGCAGAAAAATTGAATTGAACTCGGGAATTGTCTGGTTCACCGAATAAATCTGGACACTGTGCGATGTGGTAATTAGAATCTCGTTTGAAATTCCATCATGGTTGTAATATAGCAATGAGCCATCCATTCCTGAGAGAATCTTGATGTACGTGTCCACGGAGCCTGTTCCATTGTCGTAGTAGAGCTTCAATATAATAAATTAATAACAAATCCATAGAAAACGATATCTGTGCTACCTATTAAAAGCAAGTTTACCAAAAATACTCACTAATAGTGCTCCGGCCGGGATTTGAACCCGGGTCGTCGGCTCGAAAGGCCGATATCCTTGGCCGGACTAGACTACCGGAGCAGTAGTGCAAGGCAGTGTAAAAAATCTTTAGATATAAAACTTTCCACTGTTTCCTATTGTTTAAGGGTATCTTTTGACATGTTGCAGAGTTTGGCTGCATTATCACATATGTGTTTTCTCCGGTCAAACTCTGATATTCTGTGTATATCGCTGCCGCAAACAAACTTCACATGATATTTACATGCTGAATTAATCCACTGTTTGAATGGCAAGTTGTACTTTCCGTTTATTTCCAGAAGGATATCATTTTCTTTAAGCAGGCGAATGATTTTATCTACGGGTATTGAATCTGGCTCAAAATTGTGTTTTATTAAAAACACACCCGGATGAGCCCATGTATGTGCTTTTCCACCCTTAATGACAGCATGGAGTGCATCAACATACGTGGATAAATCGTCGGGAAAAGAATGAAACGCAAACACAGGATAATCTACCTCTCTAAGAATTTCATCTGAAACGTCCAGAGATCCATCTGGAAGCACCTTTGCCTCCACACCGCTCAGAATTATGAGGTGGGGATGCTCATCTTTAGCACGCTCAATATCGTAAAGAAGGTCTTCAAAATTGTAATTCAATTTTCGGCGCACATGCTCGGTAAACGCAATTAAAGGTATCTCACGGCGCTCCGCTTCCTCGCAAAGCTCTTCCACTGTGTTGTGTCCGTCCGTGTACGAGGTGTGCACGTGCCACTCCCCTTTGAGCAGATAATTCTCGTATTTTTTCCATGTTTTCATACTATGCTCACCACCTCGCCGGTGATGCCCACCGCGCCCCAGTATCTAATCAGTCTGGCACCCCACTCAGGCCTGAAATCAGGAAGTTCTTCGTCAAGGGCCATTTTTACCGCACCGTAAATCACGTTCGCTCTGGCTATTGTAGAGAGCACCATCGTTCCCTGGACCCGGGGATTTGATTCAAGAATTTTAGGTGTTGCGTCGCCATCAAGCTTGAACTGGAACCCGTGTGCGTACTCAAGTCCGATTTTTTCCGTTAGCTTAGTCACGTAATCAATTATGTCCTCTCTTCTCTCTGTCTCTCCAACAAAAGTTATGCCAGAGCGTATTTTGCGACGGAGCCTTGGTACTGCCACATGCACCTCTTTAGAGGAGAGAACATCCACAGTGTATTCCAAACCGGGAAGATATTCCGTTACCAGAAGCTCAGGAAACTCGTCTCCAAGTATTCTGTGAAGTGTCTCCAGATCAACATGGGCACTATCCGGCTTATCCCTGAAAAAACGGTCTCTTGCGTTGTAGCTCTTGTGCACAACGCGAAAACCCCTCATTCCATTTCCCTCCGGCGGTTTTATGGCAAATGGATATCCAAAATCTTCTCCTGCTTCAATGAGCTTTTCCCATGTTCTCACGAGTCTGTATTTAGGGTATGGCACATTTAATTTTTCAGATATGCGTATTAAATTGAATTTGTTGTTTGCGGTTATTATCGCATTAGGGGAGGATGTGGCAACAGCAGTCCCTTCTTCTTCAAACTCTTTTCTTGCATTTGCAAATTTCAAAAGCTCGGCGGTGACCTGCGGAAGCACAACATCAACGTTTTCTCTTCTACACACATCCTGCACCGTAGGGATAAAATCCGAAGATGATGCAGGAGGCACCTGATAAAAAGAGTCGCATATATAGCGTCCCACTGCGCTCCTGTCCATGTCCACGCACACTGTTTTTACCTTTCTATTATCAAAATTGTTTCTGAGGGAGTAAAGAGTACCCATTATACCGGGTGCACCTCCACCAGTTATTAGAACCTTTATTTCTCGCATGATGGTTAATCACCGTATTCTATTTTAATGTGCGTGAATGCGAGAGTAAAGAGATAATAGCCTCTGTTTCATCACGTCCCAGTTATATGTGCTCTCCGCACATTTTTTGGCGTTTTCAGAGAATTTTTTGTAAAGCATCGAATCCTCTTTAAGTTTTTTTATGCTCTCTTTTATGCACTTCACATCCTCAAAATCGCACACTAATCCGCAGTTGCACTCCATAACTATGCGACCCCCCTCCGTGCCCTTTCCGGCGATTATCGGTTTTCCCGCGGCCATGCCTTCCAAAATTTTATTCCCCACGGCAACTCTCGTGTATTCTTTTTTATTATCAGAAGGTAGAACCGTTAAATCTGAAAGCATCGTGAGCTTGGGTATATCCTTTTTATTAACCCATCCAATGTACTTTATGTTATTTGCTCCTTTTAGCATGTCAAGAATTACATCCCTGTGAGGGCCATCCCCGCCCAGTATTAAAAACACCTCATCCATGCTGCGAACTGCTTTTATGAGCTGTGGTATTGGCTCCCAGATTTTGAGAATTCCGATGTAAACTATAACAAATTTATCTTGCACATTAAATTTCTCACGCAGATGTTCAATTTCCTCGGATTTTATTTGATACTCACTTAGATCCTTTGCGTTCATTACTGTGACGAAATCCAGCTTGGGAAAAAGCATCCTGCCAAGTGCTTCCGTGGCTGCAATTCGTCCGTCAACGCGTTTGGAGATGAAACGCTCAAATCCTCTCAGCAATCTTGCAATTTTTTGTGGTACAACATCCTGAATCATGGATGTGTAATGGTCATGAGCATCGTAAATCACCGGGATTCGGTGAAGAAGCTTGGCAAAATAACCCAGTGGAAGTGTGTCAAGATCATTGGCGTGGATGGCATCGTATTTTTCTTTTCGAATATGTTTTAACACCCCTATATAGTACTTCAAAAATCCGAATGCATAGTCCCGAGGATTGCCGTAAGATGCAGGAGCTCTGATCCTAATCACTTTAAATCCATCCACGTGCTCTTCCTCTGGGTAATTCTCGCCCCGGTCCCATGCTAAGATTGCTACCTCATGTCCTGCCTCAGCGAGAGCTTTCGCTTCCATATGAACCCTTGGGTCTGGCTTGAAGGGATTTGTGAGAAGAATTAAGATGTGCATCAATGCATAATACAGAGCATTCTATTAAAGGTGTGCGCAAGTATAATATCACCGATTACGATTACTCACCATGCGCGTTCTGTTTCTCTCTCCACACACCGATGATGTTGAATTGGGTGCAGGGGGCACCCTTGCAAAGTTCATGGCTGCAGGACATGATATATTCTGGCTCGTGTTCTCCACGCCTCGCATATCCCTTCCAGATGGCAAACCTGGAGACACGCTGCTCCATGAGTTTACAAATGCTGCAAATACTTTGGGACTCAAAGAGGAGCAATATCGTATTTACGATTTCCCTGTACGCAGGGTCCACGAGCACAGGCAGGAAGTTCTTGAAGAATTAGTAGCTGTGAGAAAAGATTTTGAGCCGGAACTGGTAATAGGGCCATCGTTGCATGATTTTCATCAGGATCATCAGGTTATTGCAAATGAGATGCTCCGTGCTTTCAAAAATTCTGCGTCAATAATCTCTTACGAGCTCCCGTGGAACCACGTGAAATTTGACGCTCAGCTGTTTATACGCCTGACACAAAAGGAAATAGAGCGAAAAATTGAGCTTCTCAAAAATTACAGGAGCCAGATAGAGCTGGGCAGACCTTACTTCAAAGAGGATTTTATTGTTGGGTGGGCAAGGATGCGCGGAGTGCAGATCCATACAGAATTTGCCGAGGCTTACGAGGTGCATAGGTGGATAATATAAAAATTAGAAGCGTTTAATCACGCTTGCCACTTTTTCCAGATCTTCATCGCTGAGAAGCGGGTGCACTGGTATCGAGAGCACTTCTTTGCACAGTTTCTCCGTGGTTGGTAATTTGGCGGTGAATCCGAGTTTTTGCATTATTGGCTGCTCGTGATTGCCGCGTGGGTAGTATATTCCAAACCCGATTCCTTCCTTCTTGAACTCTTCCACTAGCGCATCTCTGTTTTTCACCCTTATTGTGTATTGGTGATACACGTGCTTTGCCCGTTCGTCCACGTAAGGTGTTATAACAGAATCGCCTAAATTTTCATCGTAGAATCTTGCGTTCTTTCTCCGGAGTTCATTGGCTCTGTCCAATTTTTTGAGCTGCACGAGCCCGATTGCAGCCGCTATATTTGTCATCCTGAAATTCCAGCCCAGCTCTTCGTGCATGTACCTTGCAGTCTGCCCGTGATTGCGCAGCATTGTTACGCGTTCTGCAAGGGCATCATCATTTGTTGTTACCATACCCCCCTCGCCGGTGGTCATGTTCTTCGTGGGATAGAATGAGAATCCTGCTATGTGTCCTATGCTTCCTGCTTTCTTTCCCCTCCATTCTGTACCATGTGCCTGCGCGGCGTCTTCTATTACGTATAAATCATGCTCTTCTGCAATTTCCATTATTTCGTCCATGTTTGCCGCTTGGCCGTAAAGATGCACAGGCATTATTGCCTTCGTTTTATCTGTTATTTTTCGTTTCACATCCTCCGGGTCAATATTGAACGTTCTCTCATTAACGTCCACGAAAACGGGATTACCGCCAGCGCGGATTATACTCGTGGCGCTCGCTATGAAGGTAAAGCTTGGAACCAGGACATCTTTTCCCCGCACTCCCACAGCCTCCAGCGCAAGAATAAGAGCCTGAGTGCCATTTGTCGTGCTAAGCGCATGCTTCACTCCAATATATTCCGCAAACTCTTTCTCAAATCTCTTGACCCATTCACCGTAGGCGAGCATGCCGGAATCCAGAACCTTTCCCACTTCTTTTTTCTCATCCTCGCCAAGCCATGGCTTTGCAATTGGAATCATTTTTTCACCTCTTTCTCGTATTTCCTTAATTCAGGATACTCTTTCCCGCATGCCGGGCATTTAAAATTCTCGTCTAATTTTTCTCCGCATTCACAAACGAAACCCACCAATTTTGCAGGTACGCCCATTACGAGACCGTGCGGAGGCACGTCCTTAGTCACCACTGCACCGGCTGCAATCATTGCGTATTCTCCAATAGTTGTGCCGCATACAATTGTCGAATTTGCACCGATACTTACGCCCTTCTTTATCTTCGTGTGACATAATCGCGAGTCGTCCCAGAGCCACGCCCGCGGGTGCTTATCGTTGGTGAATGTCGCCGCAGGACCGATGAACACATCATCTTCAATCTCGACGCCGTGATACACGGATACGTAATTTTGAATTTTTACCCTTGAACCAATTTTCACATCAAAATCTACGTACACGCCCTTGCCAATGTTACATTCTTCCCCGATTTCGGCGCCTTCGCGAATCTGCGCTTGGTGCCATATTTTAGTGCCTTTACCTATTTTTGCTTTCTCGCTCACTTCTGCGGTTGGATGTACATAATACTCCATAACTATCACCTGCTCCTTATGGTGCAAACCATCTTAAATTTTGTTATTTCACCTCTATTACTTTTCCTACATTCATGGATTTTAGCGCAGCCTGTGCAATCTTAACGGCCATTAAACCGTCTTCCCCGCTAACCAATGGCTTTTTCTTCTCCTCTATTGCTTTTATGAAATCCATGTGCTCCCTTCTCAAAGGCTCCTCTCTCCTGAGCGCAATTTTTCTAATGTTAAGGTCTATTTGCAGATTATATGTGTTGAATTCCTCGTAGTTGATTTTCTCGTAAGAAATTTCCACACTCTGTCCCATGTAATCTCCCTCTGCGTACTTATCCTCATAAGTGAGCCATAACTTGCGTATTTTCTTTGGTGTGAGCCAATTCGTTTCGATGTATCCTGTCTTTCCGTTTTTGAAATTTAGCACAATGGACGCGTGATCCTCGTACTTATCGTTCTTGATTTTTCCACCCCTTGCGTACACACCGGATACTTCATCGACAAGATAGCGAAGCACGTCTATGTCATGCACGCCCAAATCCATGACTACGCCAACATCTCTTATTCTCGTTGGAAAGCCGCTAACTCTCTTTGCGCCAATTGTTATCAATTTCTCTTTTTCGTTTATGTTTTTGAAGAACTCTACAATTGGGTTAAATCGCTCTATGTGCCCCACTTCTAATACCACGTTCATCTCTTTAGCGAGGTCTATTAGCTCTTCTCCCTCTTCTATGCTGTGCGTGAACGGCTTCTCCACCAGCACATGCTTGCCTCTCTCCATTATCTCTTTTGCTATGCTGTAATGATACACCGTAGGGGTTGCAACAACCGCAGCGTCAAACTCTAAATCGCTTATTTTTTTGCCCCATGGCACGTTGTATTTTTTGGCAATATTCTTAGCTGCATTCTCGTCCACATCCACCACGCCTGCTAAATGCCCCAAAGAGGAGAGAACCCGTGCGTGGTTTCTGCCCATCACTCCTGCTCCTACAACTATAATTTTCATTATTTTCACCTTCTTCCTACGCCGAAATAAATGAATCCCAGCTCTTTGGCTTTTTCTTTATCCACTATTCCGCGACCATCAACGATTATTTTATGTTTCATTTCCTCTGCAATTTTTTCTAAATTCAGCTCTTTGAACTCTTTTGCATCGTTCATTATCACGAGGATATCCTTGTTTTCGAAATTCTCGCTCCACCTTGCCCCGTATCTCTCTGCGTCTTTCTCACTGCAAACAGGATCATAAGCGTATATGTTCTCGCTCCATTCGCTTAAGAGTTTCAAATAGGGTATGCTGGGCGATTTTCTGAATTCATAAACATCACCCCTAAATGTGAGACCTAAAACCATGATGTTTGCGTTCTTTGCCGATAACCCGGCCATGTTCAGTGCTTTAAGCGTGAGCTCAACCATGTGCCGAGGCATCTCATCGTTGAGGGTTCGAGCAGTCCGAATTAATCTCGTTGGTCTCACAGATAGATTCATAACAAACCACGGGTACACGGGAATGCAGTGCCCGCCCACTCCAGCGCCGGGGCGGTGAATGTGGCAATATGGCTGCGTGTTTGCAGCGTTGAAAACTTCTAACGCGTCCAAGCCCTGCTCCTCGCAGAATAGTGCGAGTTCGTTTGCAAGGCCGATGTTCACATCTCTATACACGCCTTCAAACACTTTAACCGCTTCCGCCGCTTTGATTGATGACATGGGAATAACGCCTTTGGAGTTTATCACCTCGTAAATTGCTTTCACCACTTGCAACGTATTTTCATCGCTCGCCCCTACAATTTTTGGGTACTGCCCAGTGATATCTCGAATCGCAGTGCCGGTCATTGTGCGCTCGGGGCAGTGGGCAAGCCCGAACTCTCCAATTTTCAATCCGCTACCCTCTTCCAAAATAGGAATAAGCGATTCCGTTGTGCCCGGGGGCATGGTTGCCTCTGTGATCACAATATTTCCCTTCTCAAGCCCTTTTGAAATTTTTGTTGCCGCATCGTGCACAGGGCCCAAATTCACATTACCATGGTCATCAATCATGGTTGGAACTAAAATAATCATCACATCCGCTTTTTTCGATGCTTCCACCCCATCTGTCGTGGCTCTTAATTTCCCCGTAGCCACTGTCTTTTTAACCAGTTCATCAAGCCCCGGCTCCTCTTTCACGGGATTTATGCCGGAGTTAATCATCTCTACCCTATTCTCATCTATGTCCACTCCAATTACCTTTGCCCCCTTATCCGCGAACACCGCCGCGAGTGGCAGTCCCATCT
>WAOD01000069.1 GCA_015521465.1 DHVE2 group archaeon | reverse complement strand
TATATTTCTTGGCCTTGGCAAACTCCATTGTGAAATTATACTTCCCCTTACCGCTTAGCTTTTCAACATTATCCACCTTCCACGTATAGGTAGTATTTGAGGGATCAGTCTTGCCAAGCACAACATCATATACCATTTTAGATGCATTGAACCACACCTGTTCGTGAGTTGGGACAACAATGGTATAGTTATCAGCAGACTGATTAACCACATGATTAACATTATTCATGTGACTCCAGCCAACTACAAAATGCTCAGAGTCAAGGCGTATCTCCGGACTCTTTCTCATTTTAAGCACAATGTTCACAGGAGTGACCTTCACATTAGATATTATAACATCACCAACATACCCAGAAACATCTGCACCAGAAACATCATTGCTCCTTTCCAAATAGGATGGAATGTAAAGCTCGTACGTGTATTTCATATTGGCACCAGAAATTCCGTTTTCATGAGCATACACCTCCACATTTACTGAGCCGTCGCTCAAAAGCTCTTTTTTACTCACATCACCATTGTAATAAGAAGCACTTAGGGTTACCGTGAAACCAGTGTCCAAATTCACTTGAGTTGGAGATGAAGGAGTAAAGGAAACCGTACCCTTTAACTGATAAATATTGTTGTCCACAGATATGAAGTGGCTAGTATAGGTCAAGTATCTGCTCTTCAGATAATTAAGAAGATCACTGTTGTCCCACCCAAGGAGTTTCATCTGATAATACAAGATACCAGCATCACTATAAGGAAGAGATGAGATAACCGATTTATTGGATACCTCTTCCACGTACGTAACGTTTACCCACTGCAAGTTATCAGACAACTTTGCCTTGACATTCACATTATTAGTCACAGGTACAACCTTAACATCAAGTATTGATGTGCTTGGTTGAACAGTTTCTACACTGTATCCATCAGCAGTGATCGCCAGAACATAATTCAAGGAGGGCAAATAGAAACTGAATGAACCCCCATTGAAGGTCAGTATCTTCCAAACGTTACCGGTACTCTTATTGAGTATAACAACATGCGTTGTTGTGTTAACAATCTTTCCAGCATACCTCACAGTTCCAAGAACCCTCACATAGTTATCTAAATTTACCGTTACATTGGCTTGCTCCGTTGTCTTGCTAACATCCATATACCTGTAATAATCTTTCTCAACTCCACCATCATTGTAAACCACTTCAATGGTTACCATTCCCTCCGTAACGTTGAAGGTTGCATTCCCATAAACATAATCCGTTGCAAAAGTACAGCCGTGGGCGGAAAGTACAACCTTACCCGTTGCTGGAAGTCCGCTTTTCTCAAGAGTAATGTTCAACTTGTGTGTTAAGGGATACCTGTTTACTGTAATATTTGTAAAATCGGCACCATTTGCAATTCTTGAAACTCCATTTTTATCGAAATGAATAATGTCGTAGGCAGAGCCGTACACATAGTTCCCTTTCTTCACACTGTTAATGCGAACAACATAATTCCCGTAAACAACATTATTAAACTCCACAATACCATTTGATGAGGAGTTAGTCACACCCTTCAAGGCACCATTCATATCATAAAGGTATGCACCCACATCACTAAGATAATAACTATCGTTAGTCTCTACATCCTTATAAAGAAGTACAAAATCCACCGTACCTTTCTGAGGTTCTAATGCTTGTGTAGTCCCTGCTGCCAATAGTGCACTAAGTAGCACTATTGCAATCGCTGCGAGCACTTCCGCCTTCCTATTCATTTTTGCGCTCATGGTATATTCCCTCCGTTTTTATGCTGGTGAGGGAAAACCACTTTATATTTAAATACTTTTCTTTCAAGAGAGAACGAAGCGCACGGGGAGATATTAGAAAAAAGGGATAAATACAGGTATACAATGTCCATTTATGGATAACATAGAAGAAGGAGATTACGTGGAAGTAATTACCGATAAAGGCACGTTTAAGGGAGTTCTTCTTCCAAAACCCAAATTCAGCAAAGATGAAATAGTTATAATAAAGCTGGAAAACGGATACAACGTAGGACTAATTCCAAAAGAGGTAAGATTGATAAAAAAGAAAGATAAAAAAATTAAAGCAGAAAAAGCGGTTAAATTGGAATACTCCCCAGATATACCCACAATCTCAATAATAGGCACGGGAGGAACAATAGCAAGCTACATAGATTACAGCACCGGAGCAGTGCATCCTGCGCTCACAGCGGAGGATTTTCTTTTTACCATGCCTGAGATATCTGATGAGGCAAATATCCAAAGCGAGATTTTATTTAACACACTAAGCGAGAATATGAAACCAGAAATGTGGATTAAACTTGCAAGGGCTGTGAAAAAAGCAGCTGAAAAATCTGATGGTATCGTTATTCCACATGGAACCGATACCATGAGCTACACTGCTTCTGCACTTTCATTTATGTTTGAAAAATTATCAGTACCTGTTGTCCTGGTAGGTTCACAGAGAAGCAGCGATAGACCCAGCAGCGATGCGTACATAAATTTACACTCTTCAGTAAGAGTTGCCAAAACAGATATAGGCGAGGTAGTCGTGGTCATGCATGCGGGAAGCAGTGATGATAAATGTTACATTCACAGGGGAACAAGAGTGAGAAAAATGCACACTTCTCGCAGAGATGCGTTTCATAGTGTAAATTCAAAGCCCTTGGGGGAGATTGCCCTGGATGGGAACATTAAATTTTTCAAAGAATACAAAAAAACCGATGAAAGCACGGAATTGCGAGATAAAATGGATGAAAGAGTGGCACTGCTATACTACTATCCGGGTATGCCAATTGAGATATTTGAAGGGGTCTTAGAAAAAATGCATGGTGCAATAATAATGGGCACAGGTCTTGGACATGTGTCCTCTGAATTCGTAAACTCTGTAAAAGGCATGGTGAAAGATGGAAAAATAATAGGGATGACTTCGCAATGTATATACGGCTCAGTTAACATGAACGTGTACTCAACAGGAAGAGAATTGAAATATGCAGGGGTAATTGAACTTGGAGATATGCTGCCCGAAGTGGCATACGTGAAACTGATGTGGCTTCTTGGCAATTACAACTTTGAAGAGGCAAAAAATATGCTTAAAAAGAACATAAGAGGAGAAATGGAAGACAGGAGGTTTTTACTATGAAATGCGGTCTTGAAATACACCAGCAACTCAACACAAAAAAGCTATTCTGCAACTGTGATTCCAAATTAAGTGATAACGTTATAGGCGAGGTAACCAGGATACTGAGGCCCACCCAGAGTGAGATGGGCGAGATAGATAAAGCTGCACTTCAGGAAAGTATAAAAAATAGAAAATTCAAATATGAAATCACAGATAATTCTTGCTTAGTGGAACTTGATGAAGAACCTCCTCACGAACTCAATAGAGAAGCTTTGGAGATTGCGATCAAAGTAGCACTTATGCTGAACGCTAAAATTGTTGATGAAATCCATATAATGAGAAAGATAGTTATCGATGGTTCCAATACCTCCGGGTTCCAGAGAACAGCGCTCATAGGTGTTAATGGATACATTGATACATCCTTTGGCAGAGTTAATATACCAACAATTTGCCTTGAGGAAGAAGCCGCAAGGAAAATTAAAGAGGATGGAAAACTCGTAGTGTACAGATTGGATAGGCTCGGAATTCCCCTCATAGAGATATCAACATCTCCTGACATGAAGAATGGAGATGAGGTGAAAGAAGTTGCCGAAAAAATAGGAATGATATTAAGAGCAACTAAAAAAGTTAGAAGAGGCGCAGGAACAATTCGCCAAGATATAAACATATCCACCGGACAGGGAAGGGTCGAAATAAAAGGAGCATCAAAGCTAAACATGATCCCAAAATGGGTTGCTGAAGAGGAAAACAGGCAGGAAATGCTCAAGAATATCGCGGAGATTCTCAAAAGAAGAGGAGCTAAGGTCGAAGATACAATATATGACCTAACAGATGTATTCTTTAACACAAACAGTAAAATAATTGCCAAGGAAATAAAAAGAGGAGGCAGAGTACTTGGAATTGCATTGAGGGGATTCAATGGAGTGCTAAAAAACAAAGAATTCAGGCTGGGTAAGGAATTAGCAGGAGTGGTAAAGGTTATTGGCATAAAAGGGCTTTTCCACGGTGATGAATTGCCAGGATACGGCGTAAGCGAGGAAGAAGTTGAAAAAATAAATAAAATACTAAAATTGGAAAATGATGACTCTTTTGTAATCATAGCAGCCCCTGAAAATAAAGGAAAGACGGCACTTGACATAGTGAAGGAAAGAGCAAAAATATCAATGAAAGGTGTGCCCGGAGAAACTCGTGCACCTAAAGATGACGGAACCACTCAATATCTTAGACCACTCCCTGGTGCAAATAGAATGTACCCGGAAACTGACATACCTCCCATACGAATAACAGAAGAATACATTGAAAAAATAAGGCAAAACCTGCCAAAAATGCCAGAGGAACGGATAGATGATTTGATAAACATGGGAATTAGTAAACAAGATGCGCATACCATCGTTCGTGAGGGTATGGACGATGTTTTCGAGAAAATAGTGAAAAAATACGGTTACCCAACTATAGTAGCCAGAGCAATTACAAATGGATGTGAAGACATTGATTATGAGCTCATATTTAAAGCACTTCATGAGGGTAAATTTGCGAAGGAAGCAATAGATGACATTGTTTTGAGAGCATGTAACGGGGAGAATATAGAAAAAATAATATCCGGATATGACACCAGCATAGACCTTAACGAAATAATAGAAAAAATAGTAAACGAGAAAGAGGCTCTGATTATTAAGCGAGGAGCTGCAGCATTTAAACCACTTATGGGTCTGGTAATGAAGGAGCTAAGAGGCAAAGTGGACGGAAAACTGGTAAGCGAGAAGTTGAGGGAAAAAATAAACGAGAAAATAAATGGGAATTCGCAATCATAAAACAAAAAAGCGTTTAATTGCCCCCAAAATCCAATCATATTTTTATATGCTCTTTTCATTTCCCCACATATGCTCCTGATAAAAAATGCATCGCAGCTAATCACATTAGAAGGGAAAATTCGCAAAGACAACTATGACCTCAACATTTTGGAAAACGGTGCAGTGCTAATTGAGGGAGACAGGATAGTGGAAGTTGGAACAACCAAAGAGCTGAAAAATTCTGCAGAAAGGGAGATTGACGCGTCGGGGCATGTGGTAATGCCAGGGTTTGTAGACCCTCATACGCATTTAGTATTTGTAGGAACACGGGAAAACGAGTTGTACATGAAATTGCAGGGAAAGAGTTACCTTGATATTTTAAAGATGGGAGGTGGCATACTGAGAACGGTAAAAGCAACAAGGGAAGCAGGCAAAGAAGAACTGATAAAAGAAGTAAGAAAAAGATTAGATTATATGCTGAAAAATGGTACAACTACCGCAGAAGCAAAGACAGGGTACGGTCTTAACTTCGAGAGCGAGAAAAAAATGTTAGAAGTAATCAACGAGATAGAGCATCCCATTGATTTAGTACCCACATTTTTAGGTGCTCATGCGGTTCCTCCTGAGTTCAGAAACTCTGGTGAATATATAGAGTACTTGAAAAAGGTAATCCCCAAAATTGCCACACATTCAAAATTCATAGACATATTCTGCGAGAAAGGAGTTTTTGATTGTGAAGAATCAAAAGAATATCTAACCACCGGGAAAAGATACGGGCTGATACCAAAGATCCATGCTGATGAAATTGAGGATATAGGCTGCTCCCGCATCGCCGTGGAGGTGGGTGCCATAAGCGCGGATCACTTGGTAAAGACAAGAGATGAGAACATAGAGGAGATGGCAAAAAGCAATACAATTGCAGTATTTCTACCGGCAACACCCTACATGCTCTTAAGCAAAGAGTACGCGAGGGCAAGAAAATTTATAGAGCACGGAATTCCCGTCGCTCTTGCCACGGATTTAAATCCAAATGCCTACACTGAGAGCATGCAAATGGCCATCTCTCTTGCAATAACACAGATGCGCATGCTTCCAGAAGAGGCTATAGCAGCAAGCACCATAAATGCAGCAGCTGCCATAGGGTTAGAAAAGGAGATAGGTTCCATAGAGGCTGGAAAGCAAGCGGACATAATTATAATGGATGCTAAGAATTACCAGCAAATAGGATACCATTTCGGCGTGAATTTGGTTTTGCAGGCCATAAAAAAAGGGAAGATTGTATATACCCGTGAGAAAAATGTTCTTAATTAGAGAATTTAGAGAAGAAGACGTATATGACGTTTTCAGAATTTCTTATGAAAGTCTAACCGAAA
Source organism: DHVE2 group archaeon (assembly GCA_015521465.1). Taxonomy (GTDB): domain Archaea; phylum Thermoplasmatota; class Thermoplasmata; order Thermoplasmatales; family Aciduliprofundaceae; genus JAADDK01. The sequence goes on along the minus strand of WAOD01000069.1, from coordinate 9,491 downwards.
AGTACTCCCTGGAGCTTTTTTTAGACATATACCATTCATGGCCTGCAGGATTTTTGGTAGCAGTGACATCAGAGATAATAGGGTTTATTGCAGGCACAAGGGACAACAAAAGTGCAAGAATTTTAATGTTAGCAGTAGATAAAAAAATCAGAGGTAAAGGTGTGGGTTCCGCACTCTTGAACAGATTTACAATACAATGCAAAACAGAGGGATTGAAATCAATAAGCTTAGAAGTAAGAGTTTCCAACAAAAGAGCTATAGAATTTTACGTGAATCACGGATTCCAGATAATATCAATGTTGGAAAAGTACTACACCAACGGAGAAGCAGCCTACGTCATGTGGAAAATGATATAAAATTAAGAAAAATTAGAAGACGTCTATCTCGTCATTCAAAATCATTTCTGTGACTTTATTTATATTGGAAAGCCACTCATCCGCAATGCTTTCAAATTCCTTGAAGTACTTGCGAACATCTGCACCCTTTGCAGGGATTATCTGCACACTTGCTACCTGTGGCTCATCAATTGGCTTACCTATCTGGGACACAATACGCACATGGGTTTCTGCAACGTCGCCCCCTGCTTCTTTCACAACATCTTCCGCAATCTTGAAAGCAAGCAAGTTGTACAGCTTGCCAACATGCGTAACCGGGTTCTTTCCAGCAGCAGCCTCCATGCTCATAGGTCTGTAAGGAGTAATAAGCCCATTAACCCTATTACCACGACCTACTGAACCATCATCTCCGTTCTCCATACTCAATCCGGTTACTGTCAAATAGAATATTTTCTCATCGGGAATATCCCCCGTGTTAATGAAATACCTCACTTCTTTCTCCGTAAATTTGGCAGCATAATCAGTTAATACAGATTGGAGCTCCTCCTTAACACTCATATAATGATCCGCATCAGAAGTATGTCTACCCACAAAGGCTGCTGCAATAGTTATATCCATCTTATCTCCATTCCTATATCCCATCACCTTGATATCCTCACCAATCTCCGGAAACCTCGTTTTTAGATCACCATTTAAATATTTTTCCGTATTGTAAACTACTTTCTCTAAATCGCTCATGGGCGCGTAACCCACGCCGAAAGAAGTATCGTTTGCCAAATATTTCTGAGTGTCGTAAAGTCCTTTAAGATCCACGGATCCCTGCCCAATCATAGTATGGATGATGACGTCCTCTTCAATATCCAGGTTCCTGTAATGCTTCTTCAAAAATTCAGTGGCGGCTTTCTTGGCAATGGTCCTATACGGAATTCTCTCACCATCCACATGTGTAGTAGCCCTTCCTGAGAGAAGAACATAAACTGGCTCTAAAACCTGGCCACCTCCAAAAGAGGGTTTCGCCTGGCCACCAACTATTTCAGCCTGATCAGTATTGTGATGCAAGATGCGCCCATAGTTCTTCACATAGTACCTTGATAGTTCCCTGCTTATACTTTCGGCAATTCCGTCCGCAACACTATCTGGATGACCAATACCCTTACGCTCAACAATTTCAATCTCTCTATCACTGACAGGAGTGAATTTTATTTCCTCAACAACAACATTTCTTGACATGAGTCAGAGAATTTATTTATATAGTAAAAAATTTTTGTAGTTTTCATTGCTACATTTTGAACAGGAGCATGGCATCACCAAAGCTAAAAAAACGATATTTCATGGATATGGCAATTTTATAGGCGTTCATCACACGTTCGTAACCACCGAAAGCAGTAACAAGTAATATCAAAGACGATTTCGGCACGTGAAAATTCGTTATGAGTGCATCCACACCAGATTTAAAACGGTATCCAGGATAAATAAATATATCTGTGTACCCCCGAGAAGGAATGATATTTCCATCTTTCGAGGAACTCTCAAGAGTTCTCATCACAGTAGTTCCTACCGCAAACAATCTACCTAAACGGTTATTAATCAACGAGGCAACCTCCTCTGATATTTCGTAATATTCCTCGTCAACCCTATGCTCCCTGACATCTTGAGTCTTTACAGGTTTAAAAGTACCATAGCTAACGTGAAGAGTTATGTATCCAATCTCAACACCTTTTTCACGTATTTTCTCAAGAAGCTCTGGGGTGAAATGCAAACCAGCAGTTGGTGCGGCCACTGCACCTTCTCTTTTAGCAAAAACGGTCTGGTACTTCTTCTCGGCATCTACCGGAGGGTTTTTTATATACGGTGGTAACGGCACCTCCCCCATCTCGCGTGCGATATCCATTATATCACCTGAGAACTCTATATCGCATATTCCTTCTTTTTTAGATATCACCCTCCCCTTAATACATCCGAATAGCAATTCCGTTCCCTCTTTTATCTTCTTACCTTTAACCAAACACCTGTAAAAATTGTCATCTATCTTCTCAAGGACAAGAATTTCCACCTTTCCGCCTGTAACCTTTGTCCCCTTAACCCGCGCCTTAACAACGCGAGTATCGTTGAGAATTAAAACATCTCCCTTATTAAGATACTTCGGCAAATCATAAAAATGACGGTGCTCTATCTTATCGGAGAGAACCATGAGTTTCGCGTGGTCCCTGGGCTCAACAGGCTCCTGTGCAATCAGCTCTTCAGGAAGTTCAAAATCGTAATAGCTCAACGAATACATAATCATCTTAATTCCCCACATATAGATTAAACTTACTAATTGACTCATCGCAAATATTTTGTAATTCAGGAACATTTTAGGGTTATGAAATTGAAATCGGCAGACTACGTTGAGGGGGATAAAGGACTGCAATACCATATACAGTGCAAGATAGGAGACGTTGCAAGATACGTGTTAATGCCAGGAGACCCCGATAGAGTGCCGGTAATATCAGCATACTGGGATAATAGAAGGGAAGTTGCATATCACCGTGAATACAGAACGCACACAGGCACATATAAAGGAGTTAGAATATCATCAATATCAACGGGAATAGGCTCACCTTCCACAGCAATTGCCTTAGAAGAGCTTGCGAGAATTGGTGCAGATACTTTCATAAGAGTGGGCTCAACAGGGGCAATTCAGGAGGATATAGAAATAGGTGATTTAATTATATCATCTTCAGCGGTAAGATTAGAAGGTACAAGCAAAGAATATGTGAGAGTTGAGTACCCTGCAAGTGCTCACTACGAGGTAATCCTTGCTCTGATAGAAGCAGCAGAGAATTCAGGAATGAAGTACCATGTAGGCATAACCGCCAGCACGGATTCATTTTATTTAGGCCAGGGTAGACACGGACTAAACGGATACACCCAGTCCTTCTCAGAAACTATATTACACGACCTGAAAAAAGCTAAAGTTCTTAACTTCGAGATGGAAGCCGCAGCGTTGTTCACAATATCTAATTTATATGGATTGAGAGCAGGGAGCATAGCCATTGTATTTGCGAATAGGATTAAAGACGAGTTCGAAGTGGTCCCGCAGGACACTGTGGCAAAAGTAGCTAACGAAGCGGTTCGTATTCTCCATGAGTGGGATGAAGAAAAGAAGATAATGGGAAAGAAATATTTCTATCCTGGACTGGTGAAGCAATGATACATTACCTTTATGTATTTTTAATATCAATGTTACCTTTCATAGAACTACGGGGTGCTATACCAATAGGCATTCTGCAATTTGACCTAAATCCTCTATTTGTCCTGATAGTAGCAATTATAGGAAACTTGATTCCTGTTCCTTTTTTTCTCGTATTTTTAGAGGATATTGAAAAACACCTTAGAAAATATCCACAAATAGCAAAAAAAATGGACTGTATATTTGAAAGAACGCGAAGAAAATCAGAAGACAGTGTGAAAAGATGGGAGTACCTATCTCTAATTATCTTCGTGGCAATACCCCTGCCAGGAACAGGTGCTTGGACAGGTAGCCTTATAGCCTATTTGTTTGGATTTGAAGTCAAAAGAGCATTCTTCATGATTTTATTCGGTGTCATAATTGCTGGCATCATTGTTCTTCTTGCAACTCTGGGAGCTGATACCTTCTTACTTTAATACCGCTCTCCAGCAACATCAACTTTGCAAGGTCATCCGGGTAACCCTCTGAATAAACAATCTCCTTAATTTGTGCATTTATAATCATCTTGGCACATACCACACAAGGATGGTTTGTAACGTAAATGGTAGCATCCTTTATTGACACGCCATATACCGCAGCCTGAATTATCGCATTTTGCTCTGCATGTAAACCACGGCAAAGCTCGTGGCGCTCTCCGCTCGGAATTTTCAAATTTTCTCGCAAACAACCCGTCTTGTCACAATGCATCAATCCCTTAGGCGGCCCGTTATATCCGGTTGTTAGAACTCTTTTATCTTTAACAATAACAGCACCCACATGCCGGCGAGTACATGTAGAACGGGAGGAAACAAGATACGCAAGACGCATAAAGTATTCGTCCCATGAAGGCCTCATAAAAAGGTAAAGAAAAGAGTACTAATTAAAAGTTTGGTATTTGTTATTTCCTCCTAAACGCTGCCGCAACTATGATAACAAGTATCACTAACAAAGGCAACGCTATGGAAGAGAACTCAGGAGTTGCTGGGGAAGAGGATGCAGAGTACACATGAATTTCATTGTCCATATGCGCAGGAGCTGAGGTGTCCACGTAAACCACTGTATAGTCCTTAAACTTGTGCTCGTAAACATGCTGGAAAGTTCCCAATTCCTTGGAATAGGCCACGTAATCGCTCTTGTCATGACTCATATAGAATTTCATACGTATATACGGGAAATTGTAGCGGGCATTGTTGTGTACAACACCCCAAGCGTCAGTTTCAGAACCATCGTTGGCACCCTCGTAAACCACAGAGGTAAGAGGGTTTCCGTTACTGTCCGTGAGATTTTCGTACTTGTAAACGTGGTACGTTATACTGCTACCATCCACGTGAATCAACACAAAATGGTAACTCCCTTCTATAGCGGGTACTCCCCAGTCCTGATAAGCATTGTGGGCACCAGCACCGCCAGTGAGAAGGGTAAATACACTGTACTGTCCCTGCGGAGTCATAGAAGATGTCACTTTTCCATTATTATAGTTTGTATAATAGTAAGTATAATTGTGAATGTGCGCAACCACCAAATAGTCAACTCTGTAATCCTTAAATATATTCATAACCACAGATCTATCTGTGTAGTTACTAAATCCATCATTCAAGTTATCCTGCCGGCTGGGTGGCGGTATTACTGGCATGTGCATAACAACTACACGATGCGTATAACTCTGGGAAGCAGCTAAATCATGCTTCAACCACACAAGCTGCTTACCGTAAATATAACCACCATAGTTATAAGTTCCATCTGAACCATACCACCAGGGTGTTTCCCCTTTCCCGAACGACCAGCTACCATGGTGCCAGAACCCATCTTGGTAATCATCAGGGAATACAAAATGAGTATTTGAATAGTTAAATGAATAGTACAAGTTCCCCAAATACTCCTCGTATATGTGCTCACCAGCATGCTCAGGCTGGTCGGGATGGCGAGTCACATCGTGGTTACCCACGGTGGTGAAAAAGAACACATCATGAGTTCCAGATAGCATATAAAACCTGTTGTATTCCATATCGTACACATAATCCATAGCATCCACAGATATTCCCTTCCACTCCGTAACAAGCGCACCACCAAAACCAGCTACCAAGTCACCATCATCCCATCCAATCGGCGTGCGGATCACGTTTGTATAGTAATACATAAAAGTAGTGAATTCAGGCCCTTGATTATACGGATGATCATAGATGCCACATCCAGGCCGGTTATCACCCATAGCAAAAACCCAGAAATTATCTGAAGGAACGTACCAAGGCTGCACGTCGACAGTCTTTGCCTGGGATGCGTTCAACTGAAGGTCTATGGTTAGTGAATATTTACCCCGGGTTGTCTCATTTTCAAAGTTAGTAACCAGATAATCAGGATCCACATTGAAAAAGTGAATGTGCACCACCCCAGAAACAGAAGTGGGATTGTATATCAAAAAAGACATATAATATCCCATTGCTCTTATATTTATATTCGCCCAGTCTCTGCTCAAAACATATATATCTCTTTCCATACCAATTTTCAGCAAACGTGCATCCAGCGTATTCACCGCTTTAGTGTTGATATTGAGAGAATACGCTCCATACCCGCTAATATCAACAACCTTTAAAGTATAAATCCCAGAAGTCTTCGCAGTTGTATATATTCTCTCCACTGCACCCTTTCCTCCCATATCTGAGTAAGCAACCTCTTTATTATTCGGGTCGTAAAGATAAAGCGCGTAATCAGCATTGGGATTTGGCTGCATGGTCACACTTATTGTCTTGTGCGCCTCAACTTTGAAATTGTAAATCTTATAATTTGGAGTTGTGCTCTTGGACGAATCATCTACCTGTGGATTTATTCTCCCATACCCTGAAAATGGCAGCTGAACATTGCTAACTGATTTTGACTTAGACGTGCTTGTTATGTCAAACCAGATATCTCCCCAATCATAAGGTCTGTTTCCAGAAGCGTTGTTTCCCGATACATCACCTGCCCAGGTATGCGTTTGCAAGTTGTAAATCAGGTCAAGACTAAAACCATCTGTTGGATCTATATCAATAAGGTCATCTCTCCCGTATAACCCGGAATCCTTATCCCATGCTGATATCTCAATCCACACAGCAGGATCCCTTGTAGTTATGGTGGCTGTTGCATTCCAATTAGCATCAATTTCATGCTGGTTATTCCATACTTTACTCTTTATTTCTTTATCATTTATGAAAACCACAAAGTATGGGTCTGGATCACCAATAAGGTCCAATGAAGGATCGCATTTGAATTTTCCAATATGAACAGTTACCTGGCCTGTCCAATAGCTTACAGATTTAGAAGTCATATTTTGAGCCTTATAAATCCCATTGCCACTTATTACTGCCAACCCTGCAGCAAGCAACATTACAACCACAATCACGCCCACAATCATCCTCATAAGTAATACATGGTTTTGGGGATATTTAAAATTTTCGTGGATAATTTAATATAGAAAGGCAATATTTAAAGAGTGAGGAGCGATAAGTTTTAAGTATGTGATGCTATTAAGCGAAAATAGGTGACTTGATATGGGAAGGATTCACGCCAGGAGAAAGGGTCAGTCAGGATCAAACAAACCATTTCGCGTTGAAATGCCCGATTGGGTGCCCATGAGCAGCGAGGAGGTATTGTCCAAAGTAGTAGAGCTTGCAAAGGAAGGGCACAGCCAGGCTATGATTGGAACTATACTTAGAGACCAGTACGGGGTTCCAGATGTGAAGTTAGTAACTGGAAAGAGCATTGGCGACATATTGAAAGAGAAGGATTTAGCACCTCAAATACCTGAAGATCTCATGGCTCTTATGAGGAAGGCTGTCAGGATTAACAACCATCTTCAAACACACCCAAAAGATTTGGGGAACAAGAGAGGTTTGCAGCTTGTGGAATCCAAAATAAGGAGACTAATGAAATACTATAAGAAAGTAGGCAAGTTACCTGGCGATTGGAAATACAGCATAAAAGACGCTGAGCTACTGGTGAGGTGATGGAGACATTAAATGATCGCCTTGATAAAGCAAGGAAACTCATAGAGGAGGGGGACTTTTTTCGTATTTTAACGCATTACGATGTAGATGGAGTCTGTTCAGCAGGAATAGTCGCATTATATCTTCAAGAAAATGGAAAAAAGTTTCACATAAGCTTCTTTAGAAACATGAACAGGGACGAGATTCTAAATATTGTACAAAATGAGGAATACGTTATAATCACAGACATGGGCTCTGCACTCATAAATGAATTAAATGGAAAAGTAATAATTCTGGACCATCACCAACCACCTGGAGACTCCAATAAAGTTATTCACATAAATCCTCATCTATTCGGATACGATGGTGCTATCGAGGCAACTGCCACAACCATGGCATATCTTTTAGCTGACAATGAAGAGTATGCTCACTGCCTCCTTGCAGGAATGCTTGGGGACAAGCAGTACCTTCAAAATATTGGTCCGGTGGGTTTGAATAAAGAGATCATAAACAAGCTAAATATTGAGCCTCGATTCGATATGACTCTTTTTGGAAACATAGGAGATGCACTATTTTACTCCGTGGAACCTTTTTACGTTGGATTGTCAGGAAACAGAGAAGGTGTAAAAAAATCACTAAATATGCTTGGAATAGACCCCGGAAAGCATATAAGCGATTTAACTGATGAAGAAAAAGTCAGGCTGGGATCTTTTTTGTCCCTTAATTTAGTTAAGCACAGTAAAATTCCAGAGGCTGGCAAGTACATAGTTGATCTGGACTTTGAGATAAGAGGGAGTATAAGGTACCTCACAGAATTAATAGATGCGGCATGCAGGACGGATAATCAGAGCATAGCCATGGCTTACATACTTGGGGAACAGGAAAACAAGGAAAGAATGGAAGTCCTTAGAAAAGACTACCGGGCAGAAGTAATAGATGAGATGTACAATATGCTGAACACTTTGAAAGAGACGAAATACATACAGTACTTTTACACAAAATCCTCATACTTAGCAAGTACTGTGTCATCAATAGCAACACTGTATCTCTTAAATCCCTCAAAGGCAACTCTTGCACTTTATATAGGAGATAATAGTATAAACATCTCTGCAAGACTGCACAGAAGTATGTCAGATAAGGTAAATATAGGAAAGATAATGAACAAGGCGGCCAGAGAAGTTGGAGGGAGAGGGGGTGGCCATAACGTGGCTGCAGGTGCAAATATACCCGTTGATTCTGAGAAGCAATTTTTAGAAATAGTAGATAAAGAGATAGAAAAATGTATATCATCAAAATAGATTATCAGCAGCATGACAAGTTTTAAAATTCCAAAAACGCACCCAAGGTACGAATCACTTATAAAAAGAGAGAAAATAATAGATGGTTTTAAAGAGGGCATAGTTGCTCATGCAGGGCTAATTGCCCACGGCAGAGGAGAGGCATTTGACTACCTTCTTGGAGAAAAGACTAACGAGTTTTCAAGGATAGCAGAGAAGGCCGCTGTTGCTAAAATATTGCTTTCTGAAAATCCTGTTTTTTCAGTAAACGGAAACGTTGCAGCTCTGGCAGCAGACGAGGTAATAGAACTCGCGAAGAGACTGAACATGAAAGTGGAAGCGAATTTATTTTATCGCACAGAGAAAAGAATAAAAAAGATTGTGGATCTGTTCAGAGAAAGAGGCCTGGAAATATTGGGAGAGAATCCTGACGCAAGAATAAAAGGACTGGATCACGCCAGAGCACTGTGTACTTATGAAGGCATATATTCTGCCGATACTGTCCTCATTCCCCTTGAGGACGGAGATAGAACAAAAGCACTCAGAGAAATGGGAAAATACGTGATTACGATAGATTTAAATCCCATGTCAAGAACTGCGACAACGGCAAACATAACTATAGTGGACGAGCTAACGAGAGCTTTGAAGAATATGATTGAGCTAACAGACATGAATAGAGAAACCTGTCTCTTATACACATCTGACGCTG
>WAOD01000068.1 GCA_015521465.1 DHVE2 group archaeon | reverse complement strand
CTCTTAATCTATATCCATTGCATTTGGCATAATTTTTTATGCTTACTTTACCGAATCTCATGATACTCTGAATGGATTCCTTATCTGGTGTGGCTTGCCAATAACAATCCTATATATAATGGGCTCTTTTGTTTCAAGAGTAGAAGAGGAAAAAAGAAATATGGTTGGCTGGATAATGATCTCTTATACTCTTCTTTACCTGCTTTATTTAACCTGCTGGGTTACCTTGGCGGCGGTCTCTCCACCGGTAAAGGAGAATTTAGCAGATAAGCTTAGAGAAATAGCATCCATTTTGAGTTTGTCAGCGATGTGGTATGGATTTAATATTCCAATTTTTTGGGGCCATAAAATGAAAAAACATCTGTATGGGGTTTGTCTTACTATAATGGTTATTATCGGAGTCCTTCTGTGCGGGGAGGCGATGTTTTGAAACAAACTAGATATACCCAGAGTCCTGGATCAGGCACATTGAATTATCCTCACAACATATATATTGCATTTAACGATATTTGGACTGCAGAATACTATAATGGGGAACACTCCGGAGAGGAGTATTTGTTCCCACGAGTTGATAGCCAGGATATTTCACCAGATAAAGTATATCTATAGGAGGTAATAAAGATGGGCAAAAAAGAAGTAGGGGTGTTTTTGCTGGCGCTCATCATATCTTTTGCATTCTACCTTATTTTAGGAGTTTTCGTACCCGTCAGTGGTTTTCTATATTCCTATTCCTTAGTTCAAATACTATGGCTCTCGGTACCTTTTTTAATACCTCTGGCAGTGATGTATATTTTGGGGTGGTATTTCATAAAATCACATTCGGATAGTCCTAAATGGGCATACTCTGTTTGTGCATTTCCATGGGCTGATTATTTGTTTATTTTCGTAGTTACCCTCATATATTTGTCTCTCGCAGGCATGGGTTCTGCAGGAGAAAGCGATGCAGTAGCGTATGATTTTATATTCAATCTAAAAATGTCGCAGGGTTTTGCCGGGTACTTCTCATTTCCAGTAGGAATATTTGCGACTATTTTGCTATTTGTTGACATAAAAAAATATTTACGTGAATTTGGAGCTCTTTTATTTCTGTTGATTCTGGAATTAGTGAGATTGGTATTTTATACTTCATTTTTTTAATAAGTTCCGTGGGTACTCTGTTGGGCGACTTTATTTGTATTGAGCATACTGGGATTTATCTTCATTTCACAGGTGGGGATGTGTTAAATTGCAAAGAATTTACGAAGAGATGTGAAAATACTCGCAATTATTGATGCGCTCCTAATAATTGGTGCGATATACATGTCGCTTCTGCTGCTATCCTATCCCTTCCCTCTGAAAGATGACTCGTATCTACAAGGGAAACTCATTTAACTTAAGATCTTTTCCAACCCGTCGAACTCTTCCAAAGGGGTATGGCTCAAAATAACGCTGGCTACTTTTCCTCGGGAGATGAGTTCCACATATACGGAGTCGCACTTGAAAATGCAGATTTTTATTTTCACGTCTCTGGGTACAACGGAGAGATGAGAGAGAAAATTTAAAACTCTCCCTGAAACCTTTTTATCCCGTAGCACATTCTCCTTATTATGTACCCAGACATTCAAGGAATGGCTCCCGAATCGCGGTTCAAAATCACGAGGGTGGGCGTAAAGAACGTTGTGAAGCCCATTCAGGTTAAGAGAGGCGAGCACGAGATAACGCTGGTCACCAAGATTGACATATTTGTCGATTTGCCACCCACTAAAAAGGGTTCCGACATGTCAAGGAATATCGAAGTTATCTCGGAGATTGTGGATAAAAGCGTATCCGAGCCATGTACGGGAATAGAGAATCTGGCAACGCGCATCGTTAAAGAGGTGAAGAAGAGGCACGAATATGCCACTTATGCGGAAGTCAATCTCAGTGCCGATTATTTTCTGAACAGGGAGAACCCGGGGGGAAGGAAAACCATCGAGAGATACACTCTCATTGGCAAGGCGACTGTTAGTGGCGATAAAGTAAGAAAGATGGTCGGCGTTGAAGTGATTGGAATGACCGCCTGCCCCTGCGCCATGGAGACCGTCCGCGCAATTCTGAAGGAGAGATACAATGGAAAAATACTGGATGAGATTCCCGTGCCCACACACAACCAGAGGAACGTGGTTACCTTAATGATTGAAATTACCGAAAACGAGGAAATAGAGGCTAACGATTTAATCGACATAGTGGAAAACTCATTCTCCTCGCCCACATACGAGATTCTAAAAAGGAGAGAGGAAGGACTTCTGGTTCTCAACGCCCACGAAAACCCCAAGTTCGTGGAAGACGTGGTTCGCGATATTCTAAGAAAAATAGTGGAAAAGTATAAAGATTTGCCAGACGATACCATAATCGTGGTCAAGAGCGAGAGCGAGGAAAGCATACATAAGCACAACGCGTTTGCGGAAAGAATAACAACTATGGGGGAGTTGAGAGAATGATTGGGATAATAGGTGGAAGCGGATTGTACAGCGGGTTGGAATCTTTGGGTGGTGAAGAGAGGCTTGTCAGAACCGTTTTTGGAGACATGAAAGTGATGGTTGGCAACAACTTCGTTTTTGTGTCAAGGCACGGAAATCCTCCTGTTCCCCCACACATGGTTAAGTACCATGCTAATATGGATGTTTTTAGAGCGTTGAGAGTAGATAAAGTTGTGGCAATAAGTTCTGTAGGTTCTCTTGTAAGCGAGATAAAGCCAGGTGATTTGCTTGTTCCCGATGACCTCTTGGATTTCACCGGACGTGTATGGACATACCATAACGAAAAGCCTGTGCATGTAAATCTATACGAGCCGTTTTGTCCGTCTCTAAGGGATACCTTGAATGAAATAGGGGGTGTAAAAATAGGCGGAACATACGCAACAACTAAAGGCCCTCAATTTGAAACGAGAGCCGAGGCGAATATGCTCAAAATGCTGGGCGCAAAAGTAGTCGGTATGACAGTTGCCCCCGAGGCCAGACTTGCAAGGGAGTTGAATATATGTTATCAGCCAATATGCCCTGTTGTTAATTACGTAGATGGAAATACTACACACCAGAATACCATTGATATGGTAAAAAAGATGGAAGATAATATTGCCAGAGTAGTAAATGCTCTAATTGAAAGAGAGAGTGTATGAAAATCCTATGCTCTCTTCCCATTTATTTACAAGATCTTTTAATTTTATTATTTTTGCATATGGTATTCTTGCTGATAGTCCTTTTAGGTGACCGTCACCCACAAATGCCATGACGCATCCTTTATTTTCTACACTTTTGAGATTTCTTGCCATGACATCTTCCCTGTCATCAAAAAGGGCCTTGGATAAACCCGGGAATTTTTCTCTCAGGTATATTATGTATTTTTCCTCGTTATTGATAACCTCTTTAACATCATTCTCAGTGAGCTTTTTGTGGTAGAATGGAGTCATTATGAATGAGCCGTATATTCTGAGTTTTTCTCTGAATGTCATCCTTTTTTTGATGTTCTCTGCGATTTGCCTTGCATCCATGTCTATGAATGCCACTTCCTTGCCCATTGCCTGAGCTACATCCACGGCAGTTAGCATCTCTGAACCAACTTCGGTGCCGAGCATTTCGGCGAGCTTTTTTTGCATTTCACTCATTTTTCTGTACAAGTACGGCATTTTCCCCTCCACTCTGTTTTTCATAGCATAATATCTCCCGTAATCCAATTCCACAGCGACTATGTCCGGGTTTTCTTGGAGTATTACATTTTCAATCTGCCGTTTTAAATCTACCACATGTGCTACGCCTACAAGTATAATCACGTACCCTTTATCTTGTCTGGTTATATTACGTTTTGCCCCCAAAACATTTTTATCTGTAACAAGCATCTCCTATCAAATGAATTCAAGTACCTCTGAAAGTGTTAGGGATACTGTAAAAGATATAATTATCTCTGTTGTTATTGTAGTGGTTATTTTTCTTGGATTGTACGCTTATTCTGGCGTTTGGCCTCCCATCGTTGTGGTTGAATCCGGAAGTATGCAGCATGGTAGCGAATCTCACATCGGTACTATAGATACTGGTGATATTGTTATTGTGAAGAAGGTTTATTCTCCTGAGGATATAAAGACATACATAGAGGGTAGAATGACAGGGTACAAAACATACGGAGATTACGGCGATGTGATTATCTACAACTATCATGGTCATTCTATAATTCACAGAGCAATAGCTTATCTGGAATGGTCAGGTAGTAGGTGGATGGTGAGGGGCGTAAATATGAGCCACCTGCCTAACTGGCTATACATAAATTATACTAAAGGTCAGGAGCAGATTACAATATATAATGTCAGTAGTGGTCCCCAAAATATGATAATAATCCATATAGACACCAGACATCTTAATCCCGAGGTTGTTGGCTACGAGGGATTTATAACTATGGGTGACCATAATCGAGAAGAATTTGGACCCACGGCATATGACCAAAACGGTGCAGATGGTTTTTTACCAATCTGCCCTGTGCTGGTAAGCTATAAGATGATTGTTGGCGTGGCGAGGGGTGAGATTCCCTGGTTTGGAGCTATAAAACTTTATTTAACTGGAACAAATATAAATGAAATACCACCCAATACAAATCTATGGCTGGGCGTATCTCTTGTTGCATTGATAGGTGGCTCGTTCTTGATAGATTATGCGTTTGCACATAAGGAAGAGATAATCGATAAACTTCTCAGAAAAAAGGAAAGTGAAAGTGCAAATGAAGATGAGAGTGAATCAGAAGGTTAGTTTCTTCTGATTTGGAAGATTGACGCTTCTCAACTCCGCGATATATTCATCCTCCAACAGAACCTTTTTAGCTTCGTTCCATGGAACTGCTAATTCTATAACTTTTGTTCTCCCGTATCTTCCAAAGGAGTGTAGATTTGCATTTATTAATCCGAGGGTGTCCATCTCAGTGATGAGATCAGAAATACGCCGCTGCGTAAGTGCTGATACGGCTATTTTTTTAGATAATATCTTGTACATGCTGTAAAGCTCCCCGGTTGTAAGGTTTTCTCTTCCACTCTCATCATTAAGTACAAGCACGAGAAGAAGCAGCTTGGAATGAAGAGGCAGTGTTCTTATTGCCTCGGCAACACAGTCGAGTTCTATCTTGTTTTTTGCAAGGTAAACATGCCTTTCTGTTACCATCTCTGCCCCTTCCCTTTCTGCCATTTCAACCGATATTCTGAGCAGGTCAATTGCCCTTCTTGCATCTCCGTGCTCCTGTGCCGCTATCGCAGCACATAGCCTAATAACGTCTTCGTCAAGAGCATCCTTTTTTATGGCTATGCTTGCTCTCTTTTCAAGTATGTCTTCAAGCTGTTTTGCATTATACGGTGCGAAAATCATTTTTTCCTCCGATAACCTACTTTTAACCCTTGCATCTAAAAGCTCCGTAAATCTTAGTTCGTTTGAAATACCAACAATACTTATTTTTGAATTTTCCAGAACATCGTTCATGTGTGCTAACTTGTAAAGGATATCGTCACCGCTCTTGCTTACAAGTTTGTCTATTTCGTCTAAAACAATAATAACTACTCCATTCCACTTATCAATTCTCTCTTTTGCAGTTGTGAATATTTTGTCTATTGGCCATCCTGTAAACGGTATTTTTTCGTCGTTATTGTCGATAAATTGGTTTCCTATGTTCTGTAACACAGAATAGGGCGTATCTACAGTTTCACAGTTAAGGTATATGTACTTTATTTTTGCCTTTCCATACACCTCTGCAGCCCCTCTGAGTTCACGCCCAATATATTGAACAACAGCGGTTTTTCCAGTTCCTGTTTTTCCAAAAATTAAAACGTTGGATGGCTTTTCGCCGTATAGTGAAGTTACTAAAATTTCGGCTAATCTATCCACTTCTTCCTCCCTGTGGGGAAGTATATCTGGCAGGTAATTTGGATAAAGTGCCTCCCTGTGAGCGGTAAAAAGCGTAGCTTTTCTGATATGTTTCTCAAATATGTTAGTCATATTTCCACCCGAAGCAGTGGTGTGTATAAACTCATAGTTAAAAAAGATTTTTTTATCAAAAAAATTACCAAAAATATTAAATGGTAACATCAAAAAGCATTGCTTCCTGTGGAATTTTTGAATTTACGCAGGAACCCCTCGTAAAGCTCTCTGCGCATGGAAAAATGTACAGTTAGATTATCTGCTTTCTCAATGGAAAGAATTCTTCCAAAGCGAGTTATATATCTCATACGCTCATCCTGGAAGGAGGATATCTTCTCAGTATAATTACCTATGCCTGCAGTATCGAAAATCCTTTTTATGAGTGAAGATATACCTCTCCCTGTTTTTGCTGAAATAAGTGAGGGAGTATTAGTTTCTTCTACAATTTTTATTTTCTCTTCCAAATTTGATGCTATGTCTATTTTGTTAATTACCGGGATTATTTCCCCTCTTACCCTTCTTTCCAATATGTCCTGTGATACTCTGTATCTCCTCTCAAATTCTTTTATTTCTTTGCTACCATCTATGAGAAATAGTACAATGTCAGAGTTATAAATCTCTTCCAGTGTTGGTTCAAATGCGGATATAAGCCATGGGGGCATGCCATCTACGAAGCCCACCGTGTCCGTTATCAAAATCCGTTCGCGGCCAAGACGTGATGTTTTTGTGGATAGAGTGGAGAACATGCGCTCTTCTGCCACCTGACCTGATTTGGTTAGCGCATTTAGTAAAGTGCTTTTGCCAGCGTTAGTGTATCCTGCTATCCCAACCAACACATATCCT
Source organism: DHVE2 group archaeon (assembly GCA_015521465.1). Classification (GTDB taxonomy): domain Archaea; phylum Thermoplasmatota; class Thermoplasmata; order Thermoplasmatales; family Aciduliprofundaceae; genus JAADDK01. The sequence continues at coordinate 7,561 of WAOD01000068.1, read as the reverse complement.
TCGCGTCTTCTCCTTTTCCTGCGCTCTTCTCTTTCTCTTTTTATTTTTTCCAGTTCGTCTCTGATACGACTTTTTCTCCTTTTAATCATCTCGTAGTAATCTGCGACTTCGTATTCACCGCCTCCGTGCCATCCTGCGTGCTCCCCCATTCTAACGTGATGTATAAGTTCTCTGATCATGGGTATCTCGTAATTTAAGCGAGCATATTCTACCTGTAGCATTGCCTCTTTGCTTTTTGCTCTGTCTGCAAAAATGTCAATAATCAAGCCAGCTCTATCTTTTATTTCTATTTCTATCTCCCTTTCCAGATTGAACCACTGGGAAGATTTCAACAGAGCATCAATGATAACCAGATCTGCAAGTTTTGAAAATTCTTTTATTTCTTCTACTTTACCACTGCTTATGTAGTATTTTGCGTTATTTCCATCTCTGAATTCTACAACGTTTAGAATGGTGTATCCGAGTGAATTCACAAGTTCCAAAAATTCATTTTCTCCTTTCCTTTTAACAACTATGGCTGAAGGCATCTCTCCAACTCTCCCAGAAAGTATATTGAACCCGTAGCCAGAACAGTGTCATCTCTTAATGCAATATTAATTGCTTCACACGGATTCTTTACCGCAATAACATCCGTGAAATACTTACTTGCGTATTTTTCTAGCTCGGATAGGGGAGTACCTCTATAGTAGTTTATTTCTGACACTATAACCCGCTTAGCAATTCCCCTGAAATAGCGCAGAAAGTTTTCAATTTCCTTGTCTTGCAGCATTGAAAAAAGAAGAGTGAAATTGGATATGTGTAAATCTCTCAATGTTTTGGTGAGAACGCGGGCCCCGGCGGGATTGTGTGCGGCATCAAAAATAAGCAGGGGATTTTCTTTTTTTACCTCAAATCTGCCGTTCCACTTTGCCCTTTCTATTCCTTCTAAAATATCGCTCTTTGATATTTTGTAATTTTCGGATAGAAGCTCTGCAATTCTAACTGCCACCATAATATTTCTTACCTGATGTCTTCCGATCATTTTTGTACGTATTTTGTAAGTTCTTACAGGGGTTTCTAAATTAAATTCCATTCCTTTCAAGCTAAGATTGAGTTCTCCGTACATGCATTCATCCTTTACGTTGTGATATTCAGAGTTATTCTTTTCTGCTATCCTTTCCAGTACTACCCTTGCCGCCTTTTTGTGCTCTCCCACTACCACCGGAACATTTGGTTTTATAATTCCACCTTTCTCCCTTGCAATTTTCTGGATGGTTTTTCCAAGCACGTTTGTGTGTTCTTTGTCAATTGATGTGATTGCAGATATTTCAGGCATGATTATGTTCGTGGCATCAAGCCTGCCACCCAGCCCCACTTCTATCACGGAAATATCCACATTCAAATCTTTAAAATATTTAAGAGCAATAGCCGTTGTTACCTCAAAAAATGTAGGATTCCTGCTTTTTTCACTTAATTTTTCTATAACTGGCCTATACTTATTCACGAAATCTACAATGTATTTTTCATCTATCTCTTTTCCATCCACGACTATTCTCTCGGTGAACCTTACTAAATGAGGTGATGTGTAAAGTCCCACGCTGTATTTTCCCCTGAGTATCTCATATACGAGCTTTGACACAGAGCCTTTTCCGTTGGTTCCCGCAACATGCACGCTTTTCAGGTCATTGTGGGGGTTTCCAATAAGTCCGACAAAATTTTTCATTATTTCCAAGTCCATTTTCATACCGAATCTTTTGAGGGCGTAAAGATACTCAATTTCTTCTCTTTCCACGATTGATGGAAAAGTAGAGATGTATTTAAAATCTCTCCTTTCTAATTTTTAGTTTTACAGGACATATCTTGAAAAAATTATGAAACTTTATGAATTCAAATACTCCCCTCCTTAGAAAAGTGGTTTGATTCTTTCCCTTTTTCTATTTTCCTCTGTGAGGTGTCTTGATTCATCAACAACGTCTTCAAAAAGGTCTATTTTTACAGGCACTGCGAATTTTGTGAATATGCTGCTCACTATAGCTTCTCCCTTTTCTAATGATGCAATCATCTTGCTGTCTTTTGTCAGATCCTGGGGGGCAGAGGATATTATTGCGTCGCGTTCCCCCTTTGTTTCATTTCCTAAAATAAGCTTTGTGTTGAGATTTGCCATAATCTCTCTGGGAATCATAGATGGTAACTGGGTGATTGCTATCATTCCAACATTGAATTTTCTTCCCTCTCTGGCAATGGTCTTGAATATGTTGCTTTTGTCACCCCCAAGTACCCTTGGTGCCTCTTCCAGGACCACTGATACCACCGGAAGCTCTTCAAATATACAGTTATTTGCTCTTCCTTCCTTGCATCTTTTGTGCTTCTCAAAAATCTCGCTCATTATCATGCTGGCAATAAGAATTTCAAGGTCCTTTGACATGGTGCTCGTGTCAAGTATGATTATTTTTCCATCGTCTAGTTGCTCTACTATGTCTTTAATTGTCCTCTTGCCTACGTCTCCCGCCGAGAATATGTTGCCCTGTGGGATTATATCTCCAGACTCGCTAACTACTAACTCAAGAGCAACCTGTATTTTTCTCTGAAGAACAGCCATCGTCACTTCGTTTGTTATTCCCCGTGGGATATTGCCCTTTAGGATTTCTTCAATCCATTTACTTTTCCATTCTCTGTATGCCAAATACATCGCATCTTCTTGAGCACTGGTGAATTCCATAATTTCTTTAAGGTGATGAGGTCTCACGTTTTGGATGTTAATTTTTAATGTGTAGCCTTCTCCTTGAGGATTCGGGGTGTAGTACATAACATTATTTTTTGCATCTGGATGCTCTTTTAATCCATATTTTTTTGCGTTTTTTGTGTATGAGTAATATTCGTTATGGGCATCTAATACGAGTATTCCTGCATAGTTCTTTCCTATCAGGCTCCATAGCATGACCTTCATTAAATTGCTTTTTCCTCTTCCGGTGGTGGCTGGAATCAATATGTGGTGTCTGAGAACCTCTTTTCCTTCCAAGTACAGAGGTATATTTAGGACCTTTGAGCCGCTGCGCACCTTTCCGAGGTATATACCGCTATCATCTTTTTTTAAGAACTTGAAATCTTCTTCTTTCACATTCCTCAATATATTGAAAAATCCAGGTAGTGCCTTTGGCAAAGTTTTGTTTTTCAGGTCAAAAACTGGTTTTGCTTTAACCAGTATGTAATTTCTTATGTTTTTCTCCTTCACGTTTACTGCACCCATGCCTTCCAGTTGCATGCCGCTCATTCTTGCCAGGTCCCTAGGTTCAAGAAGACTTCCGTATTCTAAGTCAAATACCTGTAACAGAAAGTCGTTTGCAATCAATAGTTCTCCTATCTCAACCATTGCATCGCTTCTTTGCCTAATCCAAATCTCTCCGTAATCTCCACCTATTATCTGTCCGACCATATTATTTCACCTCGCTGATAATATCATGCGCGTCCAGGGCGTGTTTTTCAAGCCTGGAAAAATCATCAAGATAATCGTAAACCATGCTACGGTACATCTTTATTTCCTCGTCGCTAATCCTGGCGTTTATGTCAGCGTCTAACAACCCGTAGGGGTATCCAAGAAAAGTGGGGTCATCTGATTGAACGATTAGAGATGAAATTATATTCTCTGCAAGCTCTTCTGGGTATATCTCTGCTCTAAAAGCATACTCTGCGTGGGGGTGCAGTTTCACAACAAACATGTCCCCTTTTATTGTAGATATGTTTTTTGCCACGGGGTTGTAATACCACGGAGCCTGTATGTTGAATTTTTTGGATAGATAATTTACTGCAGCTACAATGGATATACCTCTTGAGGTTACCAGGCTGCAAGTTTTTGAAAGACCTATGATACCTTTAATACTTTCGAATACTGGCTCTTGGTAAATGTGCTCATCCTTTTCTCGGGTTTGTAGAGAACCGTCTCTTACCATGTAATCGCATTTTTTAGCTATTTTACCCATCAGCAACCATTCACCAATTCTTCTAATGTATGCACCTACACCCTTTATTTTTTCATCTCCTAATGCAGATTCATCTATGCTTAGTGTTTCATCGTTGTATATACCGGAGTTGTCCAGGTCATATATGTTTACCACGTACTTTTTCTCGCCTGGCAAATATCGTGTATCGAGCACAAAGGAGTACTGTTTGTGTTCTATTTTCCGGTTTCCGTCAAATAGAGAATAATAAAGACGCACTAACTGGATGCTGTGACCCGGTGCAAGGAATATGGTGTTGTTGCCTCCGTCCACAAAACAGAGTTTTTTCTCCTCAAATCCTTTTAATTCGCGGAAATTTTTAGGGGCGAATGGAACGGGTGTGGCGTTTGCTATGTTGGGCACTCCAAAGTCGTCAGGTACCTTGTGATGTGCAATTTTTAATAATATATCAAAAATTCCGTTATGGTCATGCATGATATCGTAACGCATTTATCGTTATAATTATTTTCTATTTTCATGCTTTCTTCTTTTTCTTTGTTCTTGCTAAGTTTATCTGCCCCGCATGTCAAAAGATATTTATCTACGAAATTAATTATCTTCATCATGGTAAAGGCTGATTATGGCATAAGACGACTCGTTTTAGATGTGCTGAAACCTCACAAGCCGAGTATAGTTAACGTTGCATTGAAGTTGAGCAGGGTGGATGGTGTAAGCGGAGTGAACTGTATATTGAGCGAGGTGGACCAGGAAACGGAAAACATAAAAGTCATAGTGGAGGGGGTGAACATTGATTTTGATGAGTTGTCCGGGGCATTGGAAGACTTGGGTGCTGTGATCCATTCAGTAGATGGCGTGGTTGCAGGTAGAAAACTCGTGGAAGATGTGGAAACGCCACAGGATAAATAATCACACTTTTTTAACGGTTTTTGCAATTTTGATTAAAACATCATTCTTTTTCTCATCAGTATATACTATTACCCTGCCTTTTTCCTTCCACCAAAACCTTGGGTATTTTTTATCTACTTCAACCTCAAATTTGTAACCCAGTTCTTTAAGTGCCTTTGATACTGTATCTAATTTTGCGTCAAAAGCCAGGTTTCTCGGCACTCTTCTACCTTCTTTGCGAGAATAGTGAATATTAAAATAAGCGGGGTAAATTATTATGCTCATTGCAGGAGCACTCCGTTAAGTACCCCGTGCTGTCCCGGCCTGGAAGTTATCTTTACTTTGCCAATAGGCGTGTCCACTATTGCCCCCTTTGTTATTATGTTTCTCTGTGCAAAGTGGGGATTTGCCGGATTTTCCAGCACACTGTTAATTTTAACCTTTTCAGTTTTTTTGTTTTCGGGGTTGTAAACGCTTACATATATGTCACGCAGAACCTTGATTTTGTAGTTGCCACCCCTAACACGGACCATTTTTACCCTTCTATCGCCTATGTGTGTGTATACAGGCTCTCTTCCAAGCTCATATCTTCTTTTCTTGCGGGCCATTCTTATTCTTCCGCCGGATATCTTTCTTAAGGCTCTTCCCTGCCATGTAACCATGATATCACCTGTACCTCGTATATAGGTGTGGTATTTAAACATTCTCCCACATATGTTTAAATCCTTCGTATGCATGTCGCATTGATGAAAGTTGCAGTTATCGGCGGAGGTATAGTTGGTCTTTCCGTAGCGAGGGAATTGAGTAAGTATAATTTGGAGCTCCATGTTATTGAGAAAAATGAAGATGTAGGTATGGGAACAAGCAAGGCAAATACGGGCATAATCCACGCAGGTTTTGATGATCCACCTGAGTCTGTGCGTGCCAGGTTTGCCAGGAGAGGAAACGAGATATGGCACAGATGGGTTCAAGAGCTGGGAATTCCAACTGCATGGCGGGGGGAGATAATTGTTGCAAGAGATTACGATGGTATGAAAAAAGTAGATGAGCTTAAAAGGCGGGGGGAGATTAATAAAGTTCCCGGGTTGGAAATATGGGATAGAAAAAAGCTTCTAAAAAAGGAGCCTAATCTAAGTGAGCAGGTCCAGGGAGCGCTTTTTGCCCCGACCGGCGGAGTTATGGAGTCTTTTTTTGCACCAGTTGCACTTTACGAAAATCTCGTTGATAATGGTGTGAAATTCTTTTTTAATTCTCCTGTGGTGGATGTTGATAAAACTTCAAAGGGGATAAAGATTACAACCCGCAAATTTAAAGGCACGTACGACCTTGTGATAAATGCTGCAGGTCTGTATGCTGATGAGATTGCCAAGATGGCAGGATACGATTTCAATATATATCCCAGAAAGGGCGAGTACTTTTTATTCCCTGGATTGTTTTTAAAATTGAATTATATTGTTTTTCCAACGCCATCCCGGGGCACGAAAGGGGTTGTGATTGAAAACACTCCAAATGGCACTCTTATGATCGGGCCAAATGCCCAGGATATTGATGAAAAGGAGGATAAAGGCACAACCGAGCAGGGATTGAATTTTGTGTACGAAAACGCAAAAAAACTTGTGCCAGGTATTCCATCGCGCGAGAAGAGCATGAGGCAATTTGCAGGCTTGAGAGCTGAGACAAAGGACAGGGATTTTATTATCACTACAGATGGTGATTTTTGGAATCTTGCTGGTATGAGGTCCCCTGGGCTCACCGCTGCTCCAGCCATAGCAGAGTATATTTCCGAGATTGCTGTTGAGAGATATTCACTAAGGAAGAAGGAAAAATGGTATGCATACCGAGAACCTTATCCTAAGGGTGGTAAAATAATATGTGATTGCGAGGGTATAACTGAGATGGAAATACGCGAAGCCGTGAGAAGAGGTGCACGCACAATAGAATCCGTTAAGCGCAGGACCATGGCAACTATGGGCTCATGCCAGGGTGCTTTCTGTATGCCAAGGATAATGAAAATAATGTCCGAGGAGCTGAAAACAGGTTTGGAGGATGTGTATTTAAAAGATGGTGGATGGGTGGTGCTCCCGAGGCATGATTAATCTAACTATTTTTTGATTCATTACCCTACAAACAATGTATCTCTTATTTCTGTTTTTCCATGGTATCTTTGTAACTGCAATATAGTTCATGGTATTTTATCTTTTGATATTTCTTTATCTCTGAAATGCTGAATTATAGAGTATTTGCTTTAATTTGTTAAACTCAAGGGTGTTGTTCTACTTTGTGGTGAAACCTTATTTTTAATGTAATTCCAAATTCTTTTCAAAATTCAGTATTTTTCTGCGTTTCTTTTCAAAATACGTGGTTTAACATTTGGGTGTAACATTTTTTCTAAAAATCAAAAAGCGAAACACCTAAATACTAATTGATGCATAGATTAAAACAGATGCAGTTCTGAGCAATCATGGGTTGTAACATGATTGCTTGAAGGTGGTGAAAAAAATGAATTGGATGCGAAATAGGAAAAAGGTGGCAGTTCTGTCGATTGTTTTAGTGTTAGTTGTCAGTGGCCTTTACTTCGGTTTTCTGGGTAGGCTGGCAGGCAACGAGAAGGTTCCGGTAACGAACGGATACAGGTCAGAGTTGACCAAGGAAGGCACGTACATTGGGAAGGCGAATCCGAACCAGGAGATATGGCTCACATTTGTGCTGAAATGGAGCCATGAGGAAGAGCTCAACAAGTT
>WAOD01000067.1 GCA_015521465.1 DHVE2 group archaeon | reverse complement strand
TTCTTCTTCTGCGTCTACAAATTTTCAATACTTCTAAGGGAGCACATATAATACTATTAGCAGGGTAATTTCTCCATTTTGCATCTTTTATTATGGGAGTTAGCTTCTCGAAACCGTGTTTAAATACATTCTCTTTTGTCATGGCCTAAATTATACATTCGAATCCCTCTTTTCGTATTTCTATTTTTTACGCATGTCCGTAGAAGTAATCTTTCTCGTATCTTCTCTCCTCCTTCGCGCATCATCCACCCGCTGCGGTTAGCTTATTTATTTTTTATTTACTATTTGTTAATTTTACTTTTTATTCTTTGAAAAATCTCTTCGTGAATCATCATCAATGTTCTATTACCGTCAATTACCACAAATCCGTATATGTCTGCAAGATAATCGTAAATTTCCTGCACTCTCCTCAAAAACTCCACCTTTTCAAATTTCTCCTTTTTTTCTCTTCCGTATATTCTTCTCATTCCCTCTTCTGGATCGACTTTAATCAAAAAAACCAAATCAGGGTCGAGACGCATGGGTTCATACACGCTTTCCAACCACTTTAATGCATTTTGAAGTCCCATGTGCTTTTCAAGCTGAGCTCCTTGATACGCAAATGTGGAGTACACGTATCGGTCACAGAGGATAATGTCTTGAGAATGTCCTGAGAGTTCTTTAACGTGCTCAGCTCTGTCCGCAAAGAAAAGAAGTGCCTGTGTATATCCGTTTTTTTCCTCCTCTATGGCTCTTCTCACATCACTTCCTAACCATGTTCTCGTTGGCTCCTGGGTGATGAATACTTTGTGCCCCTTTTTAGATAATGATTCTGCAAGCATCTTTATTATAGTTGTTTTACCCGTGCCGTCTATTCCCTCTAACACAACAAACATCGGTTAGGGAAAGGAGTACTATGGATAAAAAATTTTCACAGGTCTATTTCCTCTATTTTTAAGTCCATAGGTTTCAAGGGCTTATCCACGTCAATGCCGTGGTGTATTGCCCACTTTCTTATGCTGCGAACCAGAAGCTTAGAGCCCATCTTCGCCAGAGGTGCGAAAAGCAGGTACGCTGGATTTCCCTTGGTGACCCTGCTTAGCCCGTGATCAACTTCCCAGGCTAAATGTTTCCAGGCGTGGTATATGTGGAATACCCTACCAGGTGTCAGGTTCTCTTCTATGTTGAAACCCTCTTCATTCTTGAGGGCGGCCATTGGCACGAATGCGAGTGGTGTCACAGAAAAATGAGCCTGTTCTCCCAGCTTATCCCTGAGTTTTCTTTCCATCGTTACGATCAATCTTGCTGTATCCAGTTCGTCCTCGTCGGTCTCGCCAGGTATGCCCACTATGCTGGTATATGCTGGGAACCAGAAAAATTTGTTAAACGCGTAAGTTCCGTTGAGAAGTACCCATGGCCACTCTTCAGGGCTAAATGGTTTCATTTTGTTGTTGGCAATTTTTCTTATAAGTTCTGGAGATGCCGTTTCAAATCCCACCTGGATTCCAACCCACTTATTCAGGTTTGCATGATTGAGCTCTGCCACGCGTTTTAGAATGCGAGGTGCTGCAAGAGCACCTGCTGCTGTTCCGTGCGTGGGATTGGCGAATTCTACTTTATTAAGAACTGCTTCAAATAGGGCTATTACAGCATCTTCATTGGGGTAAAAGTTCTTCCTGTCCTCTACCATATAATTGAAAATGTCTTCGCTATGCAACCATGCTGTTTTTTGTCCAGCTCGAAGGTTCACATCTATTTCTGCTAAAATCTTATCAATTGGATAAAACCTCGCGGTTCTCAGATTTGGGACGCAAAACGTGCAACCCCGCCCGCATCCACGCATTACCTCGACCATTCCCTTGAACGTGGGATTTACAATATTAGGAATCTGTTCCAGTTTTGGCCATGTCTTCACGTGAATGTACTTCTCAGCGCTTCCCGCTTCAATATCTTTGAATATATCTCCGATTATGTGTTCTGTTTCACCAATAACCACGTGGTCCACTTTGAGCTCCTCTGTCAATCTCTCTCTTGTTTCTAACTGCCATGCTCCAGGGCCTCCTACTTCTATCTTGAACCTGTATCCTTTCTTTTCCCTGTAATCTCTTACTCTACGCATTAAGGAGGTAAATTTGAGCTTGGTGTATGATGTTAAACGTCCGCCCTCTGTGAACATCATTGTGACAGGGCCGAGACCATACGGATCCATCGTGTTTACTCCGACGATTTTGGTGTTTTCATCTATGAATTTTTCCACGTTTCTGGGATGCGCCACCACAACCTCTTCTCTTTTATATCCTTGAAGTAAAAGAGCAGCCTCCACCTTTCTCAGGCCGTAAGGCGCGAAGGTTAAACGACCGTTATCGTCAGGTACTTGAGTGTCTAAAATTCTGTAAACTGGTTTAGGAACTCGCTCCACCGGTGCACACCCTAAGAAATCCAGTAAGGGGATGTGCCTGTATGTGCTTGTTAAAGTTTCATCTGCAGTTAGTACTATTCTCATCCATTTCACCTCCATGCTCGTTTAAAATACTCACCAACATGGTCAGGTACCTGTCTGCATTTTCCACCTTTTCCAAAAGATTCATGAGATTTTCATCTTTGTCATCTTCAACAGAATGCAATTTATTTAGTAGAACTCTTAGTTCATGCCTCTTTACGTCGTCTATGAGATGCAGCAAAGCGGATAGAAGATTACTCTCAGTTTTGTAAATATACATTTTTCCATCTTTATCTCTCACTACAAGATGCATTTTCATCAATCTATGTAGAGCCGATGTTATTCCAGATATGCTCTGTCCGATTCTGGAGGATAACTCTCCAACTGATAAGCTTTTATTAACTATGAATAGCTCAGCTAGCACACTGGCGTCCACGTATCTAAGCCCAAATCTTTTGAATACATCTGCAAGGGCTCGTCTTATTTCTTCCACTTTTTTCACATCTTTCACAAAATTGTGAATGTTTGAAAATATTTAAATTTTGTCTGTGTTTAACAACAGTTTTTTGCGTATCAAATATGTTACCAAAAGAGAAATATACCATTATCATATTACTTACTTTGTAAAACAATTGTTTAACAGTGGTGGCAATGTTGATAGGAGCAAGAATCCCTGACGAATTGAAAGTCAAGTTGGAGGAAATATGCGAAAGAGAGGGTAAAACAGTTTCAGAGGTGGTTAGGGAGCTAATTGAAGAATACGTAAATTTAAAAGAGGAGGAGTGGCAAAAGGTAAAACTATGTATCAAGGTGCCCAGTGTGGTATATGGACAGGTTAGTCTGTTCGTTGACAGGGGATTCTTTAATAATATTCAGGAGGCAATAAACGATGCTCTTAGAGAGTGGCTTAGAATTCAAAAGAAAGAATATGGTGAGAACTGGGATGAAAAATTGATAAGCGCTCTTGAAGCTAAACATATTCGGGATGGGATGTCTACGGCCGGGAGATCCCGGCCAAATAAATATTGAAGGAGGTAATAGAAATGAGAATGGTGTGTACCGTATGCGGTAGGGTTGCTGAGTATAACGAAAAGCTAAATGTGTATTACTGCAAGGAGCACGGGTTTACGACCTGGCTGCAGGAAGAAGAAGATGTGCACGAAATAGGAGGTATGAATGTAAATGAAGAAGTTGCACTGGGAGGAGTACACGTACACTGAACTACAGGAAAGAATCAAGGAGGACCCCTTGGTAATTTTGCCAGTGGGGAGTGTGGAAGCGCACGGTAACCACTTACCCCTTAACACTGATATGCTTCAGCCCCTCTGGCTAGCAGAAAAAATAGCAATGACGCTGAATGCCCTCATCCTTCCTCCTGTTCATTATGGGTGGACTGAATCACTGTCTTCTTTTCCCGGGACCATATCCATTGGTTTTGATACTTTGTATCTTCTGGTGAGGGACATTTTATCGGAAGTGTTGAGGCACGGAGTTAGAAAAATTTTGGTCATGTCCGGACATGCCAGTGGAAACCACATGGCTGCTATTCGATTGGCGTGTGAGGAAGTTAATAAAGAATATGAAGATGCCAAGTTAATGCTTTTGTCTGATTACTACATTGCTTATCAGTACCGTGGAGAATTAGTGCCTGATGATGATGGCCACGCGGGGGTAATAGAAACATCAAGAATTATGGCGATACGTCCGGAGCTTGTTAAACAGGATTACAAATTTAAAAAGAACCCCTCTGGCAAGTACATGATTGTGGTTGATTACTCAAAAGTCGTGCCATATGCCACATTCAGCGACCCAAGCGGCGCAAGTGCAGAGCTCGGGAAGAAATTAAATGAGATGATTTTGGAAGAGCTTGTAAAAATAATAAAAGAAAATTTTAAAATTTAATGTTTTTTATTTATCAGATATAATTCCACTACCACAACAGCCAGCACGGGTATGAAGAGGTTGAGTTCTGGTACAGTAATGTCCGATGAGTATACAGCTGAATCTATTGTGTATGAACCCCCACTGTATTCTGTCCATACTACGTAATATGAATCATCCTCTTGATCGTATGCTATATTTGGGTTACCGCCATTTGTACCGTTATAAATAGTGTACGTAGCTTGTGGAGAACCATTGTTGTCATATCCTCTTGCTAAAATGCTCTCTGTAGAATTTGACCATACTACGATGAAGGCACTACCATTGTAAATTGCGGGCATGGGTGATCTACCATATTTGTAACTATTTCCAATTAAAAATGCAGGTGATTTAGAAGTTCCATTTGATGCATAGTATATACGACCTGTAATGTTGTAAGGTGCGCTATAATTTACGAAAGTCTCAAAGAAATATCCATTCCCACCACATACCGCGGGTGAAGTATAACTTGAGTCGGTGGCAAATGCGTTTGCGATCATTATCGATCCAGATATGTTATCCATGGTATCCCCGTTATATATTTTTCCTGTAATGTTATAAAACTTCGATCCAGTGGAATTTTCTGTCACGTTAATCCAAGTTACCATAAAGTTATTTGTAGTTGGGTCATAGGATATCCATGGATTTTGCTGATACACGGCTTTAGTGTTAGTTATATTGAATGAATTTCCTGTGAATGTGTCATTTATGAATCTTCCCCTTAGCTGATAAGTGGAATTACTCCATACAAAGAATGCTTTATTATCTCCAACAGCCATAGCAAATCCTTTGTAACTTACTCCACTTGTGTCGTTTATTATGGTTCCTGGAATGGTGACCTGTAGTTCAGTATTTACACCGATTGCTTTCAGATACTTGTTGCTGGTAACCCAAGAAATTAAGTATGTATTGTTTTTCCAAATATATGCAACTTTTGGTGCTATTGATGGTTTTCCATTGTAAGTGTAGATATCCGTGGCAATTGTACCTGTTTTTATAACATTTCCTGTCGTGGAGTTTATAACTGTTGCATTTAAGTAAGCACCAGTTGCGTTGTACCATATAACCATAAACGTGCCGTTTCCATATGCTACTGCTGTGTACTTTGCTCCGTTTCCTACGTTAACATCCACATGATTTTGGCCCATTGCGGATGCCATAGACCCCACTACAACCAGGGATAGCACTACAATTGCCAATCCCGCAACAATCTTTCCTGTTTTCATTTTTATTACCTCCTACCTGTGATATGAAAATCAAAATAAAAGGTTATCGCTATAATTTTTGTTTTTCACGCGGTATTATTATAAATAATATACGTACGACCCGTGGAAAATATAACCGAGTTTTGTTCCTTTAATTCGGTTACATTTATCGGTATGGGGGGCATTGGTCTAAGCTGTGCACCGTTTTTCCATGTGTCCGAGACTACCCAGTACCTGCTTGCAGGACTGATGTCGTTTTTCAGTTCGTAGGGGAGCATGTATCCTGAGTGAATGTCAAATGAGTTGTAAAGTACATGCCCGATTCTCTCGTCGGAGTCCACGGATATGTTACCCATGTACTCTTTAATCCACTCTGCTGTGTGGTATTCATCAGCATATACGAAGGAATTCACTCCAAAAGCTTCCATTGAGAAATATGTAAGGGGGGTTGTAGTCGTGAGAATTATTGCTATGACTGCAAAAGCTGCAACTCTATGCTTGCGTGTGTATGCGGCAGTGGAGACTGCTGAGAACCAGGAGAAGTCAGTAAAGTCAAAGGTCCTGCTTATTGATACGTAGGATACCAGATCAAATCCCCGCAAGAAGAAAAATAAAATCATGTGGAGTGGTGCGCTTAATGTTGCCAGAAAAATCTTCTTTTCGTGGTGCTCTGTGAGCAATAGTATGTAGTACCCAATGGTTATGAGTGGTAACAGCAGGAGGTATCCGAATGTGAATATTAACGTGTAAACATTGAATTTTGGCGTGTCTGGGAAAACCGGAATAAGAAAATACAAGATGTATATGAGCAGTGGTATTGCTGAAATTGCGACGTGATGAACAATCTTTATGCGTTTGTATCTCATTGAAAAAACACGAAGGGTCACCAATCCTAAGAGCACGAAAATGGATATGAACAGCCATAGATCTCCATTTGGGGATAGTTCGTTGATTCTGTCGAAATGCCTTGAAATGTAGTAAGCTGCGAGGTACCCCCACAGCAAAACTGCTGAGATTGTCCAAAAATAGTCTAAATTATTGTACTGTTCGTGATTTTTATATTTTATGTATAGTGAGTATATGGTCTCGTAACTAATGACTAAATATGTTATCAGGGCAACGTAGTGATGAACCAGTGGCAGTAGTACCAGAAGAAAAATGGATACGGCATTTCTTTTTTTGTATGCGTAAATAGCGTACGGCATCAGAGCCATGCCCAGTGCCTGTTTCCATATTAATGCTGTATGAAGAACATACGTTCCGCTTATTACGAACATCAGGGCAGTGAACGCGGCAATTTCATCTTTACTTGTAACTTTTTTAGCAAGAAGATACCATCCAAATACGCCCAGAGAAACGATAAATGGAAATACGAACGGCAGAAATGTCAGCACATTAACGCCTGTCATTTGGGAAATTGCTCCAAGTAACGCATTAAGAAATGGGGTTATAGGTGTGTGATGGTTATTGTAAGCAACGTTGGGTGGAATACGCATATTTCCATGGTTGGCTATGAACTGGGAAAAACGCGCTTCAAGAAGTGCATCGTAGTTGTAGGGAATGGGACTGACAAACGCAGGATATATGCGAATGGCAACCGAAAGCGCGTACAGCATCATTAGAAACGGAACTTTCCACTTCATTCTCTCGGTAATTGGGATTTTAATATAAAACCTTGCTTCGATTCATATCTCTATCTTGATACGAATTTCGAGCCCCTGATGTAAAATCGCAGGTCTTCAGTTAAATCCTCTCTCACACCAATTCTTCTGGACGTTTCAATTTCAAACTTGAACTTTGGAATGCTGGCAACGAATATGCGATCTCCAAGCAATATGCCATTATCCTCCTTTTGTATTCCAAATGCCCTCGTCCACTTGCCAGGGCCATTGCAAAGGTTTTTTATTTCTTTGTTTCTGTTCTTCTTCATAAGGTGAATTCCTGCTACCGGTTCTACTGCTCTAATGAGTATCGCCTCCGCATTTTCGCCGTCAGTTGTTATGTTAAACATCCAGTTTGCATGAACCATGTACACGAATACATGACCACCGGGCAACCACATTGCCGCGTTGTAGCTTTTCTTGCCATGCTTGGCTCTCGAAGCAGGATCGTTCTCCCCGTAATATGCCTCCGTTTCAACAATTTTTCCGACGAGGTATGTGTTATCTGCCTTTATTACTATTAACTTTCCCAGCAAATCTACTGCCACATCTCTGGCGTCTCTTCTGAAAAAAGATACTGGGATTTTAGCGAATGCGTAGTTTTTTGCTAAATAATCTCCTCTTTTATTTATCATGGTTATGGGATATCCTACTTTTACCAGTTTCCGTAAAAAATTAGATTTTTTAGATATCATAAGAATCCGGGAATTGCCGTATTTTTCTTTGATAAATTTTGTGGCTGACGAAATGGAATCTAATTTTTTATGTACAACCTTTTTTTCTATTTTTTCCCAATTGGCTGTGTTTTTTCCTTCTAAATCTAAAATGGTGTCAATAGCATATTCCTTTATTACGTTTAAAACCATTTCTGTTTTTTCCGAGAATGGGGCAATATGGTAAATCATGTACCTACTGGCCAGAATACTTTTGCAAGTTCAACTATTACCGCAAAGACTATGGACATGTATATTACCAGTTTTGGGTCTATTTTAGGGCCTTTGCTTCTCTCCTCTTCAAAATAACGTATAAGACCTGCCGCAGATTGAAATCCAGTTCCCTTATTTCTCTTTGCCATACAGCACGTATATCGTGTTCGAAGATAAATATTTTGCTAAAGCTTTTTTAAAGCAAGATCAGATTTATAATGTTTTTTTATAATCTCGATTTTTCCAATTGGAATATAGTATTTTAATGAACATCGTTGTTCTCAGGTGTTTTATGGCAAACTATAAATGATATAAGATTATTAAGTGTACGATGAGAGAAATCGAAATTGTTGACGACCCTGAGATTATTAAGATAATTGTTGAAGATACAAGATCCAAAATATTGCGTTTGCTGAGATTCAGGGATATGACCATCTCTGAGCTTGCATCCATTCTTAACAAAGATGTGTCCACTGTTTTTAGGCACATAAAAAAGCTTGAAAAAGCGGGGCTGGTTCAGGTTACCGGTGAGAGAAAAGTTCATAATATACCAGAAAAGGTGTACGGAAGGACAATAAAGACCATATTCTTGGCACCCGAAGCGTATGAGAACAATTCTTTTGTGAGGCGTTTCAAGGAGAGGGAGGCTCACGAGGTTGAAGAGGCTCTTTCAGAGATGGGTTATACGATAACCGACCATGAGTTTTTCAGGGATCTAATCTCTTATTTAGATGAAATAACCGTGGATGATATCAACAGACTGAAAAGGGATATGGACTGGAACAATCTGCGAAAATTAAAGGAATTGTTGATTGTCCTGAACATAGATATCGATAAAATAAAGGAAGCAAGGGAAAAGATTCAAAGGCCCTGAACGGTAACCATGACTTTTCTGTCTCTTTTTCTCACATCAAGCTCGATGAATATTATTTGCTGCCATGTCCCTAAGACGAGTTTTCCATCTTTTATAGGTACGTTCAGGTCTGGTTTTAAAAATGTTGCCCTTACATGGGAGTGCCCGTTTCCATCGTGCCAGGTGTCTTCATGGTAGTATCTGATGCCTTTGGGGAATATCCTGTTCAGTGCTTCAGGTATATCCCTTTTCAATCCCGGTTCGTATTCGACGGTGCTTATGGCACATGTGGAACCCACGCAAAAAACAAGAACCGTACCGTATTTTACCTGGGATTTATTAACAATTTCTTGAACTCTTGAAGTCATGTCAATAATATCTACCTCACCGTTGGTTCTTAGAGTTATTTCCTCCTGGTAAATTTTCATACTTTCACCTCACACTTTTATGGCCAGATGCGTTCTTACATCGCTCACTCTTCCAAATTGCTTTATAAATTCCGAGGCAACCACTTCGTCTTCAGCCTCAAAAGTAATAACAACATCGGGCTTTCCAAAAATCTTAAATTTTTGGTGAATTTTGATACCTTTTGGAGTTTTCATGTTATCTATGAGATGGAGCAGGTCACCGTACTCATCTGGATTGGCCGTGGCAAACATCACAAACCACATGGTTTAGGATAAATTGTAGAAGATATAAATATTTCTCTATTTTAGGGGCAAGTTGCAACTCTACAAAAAAATAAAATAGGAAAGATTAATGCACAAGAACAAGAAATTTGATTTTGATAAAGAGCAATGAAGAGAATAAGATTAAAGAAAATCCGCACAAAGGCATAAATT
>WAOD01000066.1 GCA_015521465.1 DHVE2 group archaeon | reverse complement strand
CTTAATAACATTGACTTCTACCTTCGCTGGGAGCAAACTATGGAAAACTGGTAAATAAAAAATAGAAAAATTTACAGCTCACGAATGGTTCTCTCCATTATATCGTGAGCAAGACTTATCTCGTCTTCTGTTATTATCAAAGGAGGCCTGAAGCGT
Source organism: DHVE2 group archaeon (assembly GCA_015521465.1). GTDB lineage: Archaea > Thermoplasmatota > Thermoplasmata > Thermoplasmatales > Aciduliprofundaceae > JAADDK01. The sequence goes on along the minus strand of WAOD01000066.1, from coordinate 6,822 downwards.
ATGCCCCGAGCTCCGCTCTTCAGGGTAAGCAACCCGTTGCGGTACGCTTCGGAGAAGAACTTATCCCTCATCTCGGTAGTGGTCAGATCAAACGCATCAAATATTCCACGGCCGCGCACGTTGCTTACCTTCTCTGGGAATTTCTCTTCTAACTCGTGAAGCATCTTCAGCATCACTTCGCCCATCTTCGCTGCGTTATCCACAAGCTTATCATCGTGTATTATCTCAATAATTCTCTGGGCCTTCACCATATCCACTATGTTTCCACCCCAGGTGGAGTTGATTCTGCTGGATACGTGGAACACATTATCTTCCACTTCGTCAACTTTAGAGCCGACCATTATACCGCAGACCTTCATCTTCTTTCCGAATGACATTATGTCCGGCTGCACATCGAAGTGCTCGTGGGCCCACCATTTGCCCGTGGAACCAACACCAGTCTGCACCTCGTCAACAATGAACATTATATCATTCTTCTTGGTAATCTCCTCAACTGCCTTGAAGTACTCCTTGCGGAAATGATTGTCACCGCCCTCACCCTGTATTGGTTCTATTATGAACGCGGCAATGTCGTCCTGATACCTGTCTATAGCCTCTTGTATTTCCTCAAGGCTTTTCTTCTCCATCTCTTTGACTTTCTCAAGGTTCTCTCCTTCTAGAGGGAATGTGATTTTCGGATTTGTAACTCGAGGCCAGTCAAACTTGGGGAAATACTTTGTCTTGTTTGGATCAAAGGTGTTTGTGAGGGCAATGGTGTATCCGCTCCTACCATGGAACGCTTCCTTTAGATGTATAACCTTGTAACCTTTCTCCCCCTTTCCAGCAGCTATGTTCTTACGCACCTTCCAGTCAAAAGCGGTTTTGAGTGCGTTTTCCACGGCCAAAGCCCCACCCGATACAAAGAAGAAGTAACGGAAATAAGAGGGTGTGGCATACTTGGACAGCGTGTCCACAAACTCCGCGTACTCCACGGTATAAATGTCACTGTTTGTTATCTTATTTATTGCAGTTCTCTGCAATTTCTTCAAAAATTCAGGGTCGAACATTCCAGGGTGATTCATTCCCAGAGCGCTCGTGGCAAAGAATCCGAAGAAATCAAGGTAATACTTGCTATGCCTCGCATCGTAGAGCCACATACCATGGCTCTTGTCGATATCCAGAACCATATCCAAGCCATCAGTCAAAATACGTTCCCCTAAAACCTTATGAACTTCCTTTGGCGATATCATAGTTAGGGCATGAGTGTCGCAAATATATATCTTTCTAACATCCACTAAATCAGCATCTTGAATTTCACTTATGAATTTTAGTTGCAAATGTATGCAAATGGCTTCAACTAACCGTGGTGATTTTGGACTTACCCCCAATTTTTTCCACGTGAAATATGACGTCTGCAAGGTTTCTAAGCTCCTTTTCATGGCTCACTATGATAATCTGATCCGTCCCCATTTTGTCAAATATATCTTTCAACCTGTAAAGCTGGTCTTTACTGAAGCCGTCTGTGGGCTCGTCTAAAATAAGGATATTGCTCTTCAATCCAAGAGCACGCTTCACCATAGTGTTTAATGCTAACCGGTATGCAAGGGCAACCGCTGTTCGTTCTCCTCCACTCAGGGTATCCAGAGGCATATCGTACTGTTCATATCTTACCACGGGTTTGAAGTTCTCATCAACCGTAGCGGTGTATTCCCTGCCCTCCAAAAGCTGGTTGAACCACATCTCAAAAAGCATTCTAAACTCCTCGTTAATTGCAGATAAACGCATTTTTTCTATGTTGTCAAGCGCCACCCTGAATTTTTCGTCAAGCCAGTTCTTCATATCTTCGAGTCTCTCCGTCATCAATATCTTATCCTGCAACTCCCGGCGATACCTTTTCTTTTCTTCCATTCTTTGGTTTAACTCAGTAATTGCATCCCTAAAAGATTTTAATCGCTCAAGGTAAGTGACTAATTCAAGGCGAAGCTCATCGTGTTTTTTCTTTAACTCATCGTATTCCTTCTCGCTGTATCCCAGATAAGAAATATTCTCGTGAATCTCTTTTCTCCTTTCTTCAAGTTTGTCTAACTCGGATTTCAGCGATTCCAGTTCCTTTTTCAAACTCTCCATTCGGGATACCCTCTCTTTAACTCTCAGGTACTCTCTCCACCTCTTCTCAAGGCCTTTTAATTCCTCTTCCCTTTTCCTGTACACCGTTTCAACATTCCCCAGAGCAGTGAGCTCTTTCTCCACATCCATCATTTCTTCCCTTAACCTTTGCATCTCATCATTCTTTTGGTCGGCCTCAGAAATTGCAGAATTTAGATTTTCTATCTCAGTTTTAACCTTTGCAAGCCTGAGTTCCAAATTCCTCCTCTTCTTCTCAAGCTTTTTTAGCTCTTCTCGCTCTTTCAAAGATGCATCAAGCTTGTTTCTCACGGAATTAAGCACTCTCTCTAACTTCTGTATCTCATCTTTAGTTCGATTTACGAGATTCAACTTGTGCTCTTCCGGCAATTCCCTCTTGCAAGTGGGGCAAACTGCACCTAACTTTGAAAATTCTTCCAATTCCTCACGCTTCGCCTTTAACTTTTCTTTGTTGCTTTTAACTGCAAACTGAAGACTGCGAATTCGAGCATCAACATCCTCAATTTTAGAATCTATGTAAGCAAGAGATTCCAGCGAATCCTGTATATTCCTTTCCTCTTCTTTCAGCTTCACAACCTGTTCTTCAGATTTTTTAAGTTTTTTAATATCTTCCTCTATTTTTTCTATTTTTGCTTTTATAACATTAATCTTTCCCCTGAGCTTTTCTGCGTTTTTTACTTTAGAAAAAAGATTCTCAATTTCCTTTTTGACCTGCTCGTATTTCTTAGCATCCTGACTCAGAGTTCTTAGCTTATCCCTTTCTATTTCAAGCTCTTGAATCTCTCGGGAGCGCGCGTTTAAGCTCTCACGAACATGGTTTATGCTGGAATCCACCGCCGCGAGTTTTCTTGATAGATTCTCGTAAGCTTTTCTCTTTTTCTCCATATCTTCAACAAGTCTGGCAAGTTCATTCTCATCTCTTTTCAATGTTTCCAAATTCTTTTTCAATTTTTCTATTTCCTCATTTTTTGATTTCATATCCGCTTCGATAATAGATATCTCGTCGTCTATTCTCTCAATATCCTCATGATACTGTTCAAGAGCTCCAGTCCTGTATTTAAGGCTATCAATTACCACGCCCGTGTTGTCCCTGGCAATACGATACTCATCAAGCTTGAAAATCTTGCGAATTACCTCAACACGCTCTTCGTCTCCCCCTTCCAAGATGCCCTTCATGGTCTCCTGCGGGGTATATATCGCGTAGGTGACTATGGGAAGACTGCGCCTCTTTTTTTCACTAACGGATATCCCCATTAAATCAAGAAAATACGTGCGAATCTCCGTTGCACTCAATATCTTTTTACCATCAGGAGCAAGCACGTAGGACTCGTCGTTTTTAATTCCCCTGCCCTTTTTAGAAAGAGAGCGGAATATCTCGTATTTCGCTCCACCTTCTTCAAAAACTACCCTTACATATCCTGATGTTGCACCCTTTCTAAGAAGCTTTTGATACATGGCAGATGTGGAATTGCCAAAAAGTGCAAACTCTATTGCCATCAATATGCTGGTTTTCCCGCTCCCTATGTCCCCTTCAAACAATACGGTTCCTTCAGGAAATCGTATGCTTACATGCTCATAGCTCCGTATGTTCTTCATCTCCACCTCACGTATGATCATAATTATCACCCAAAATCAAAAAGCGTGGCGACTCTTCCAGCTTTCACCTTTCTTCGTTTCTCATCCTCCGGAGTTTTTTCTTTTGCGCTACCTTCGTCAATATCCTCTGATTTGTCCTCACAATTATCACTCTTTTCATCTTCACCCTTCTCATCGACTGTTTCAATTTCATGTTCATTTCGGACAATCAATTCACCTTTATCCTGTTTTTCTCCCTTTTCCTTTTCATTTTTTTCATTTTTCACGGCATGCATAATCATATCCATCGCAGCTTGCGCTATCCTCCTTTCAAAATCGCTTTTAGTCTCTTCCTCTTTCTTCTCCTGACGCAACAAATTGAAAAGGGACATGGTGAAATTCAAACCGTAGTCAGATATCTCCTCAAAAACCCTCCTTTCTATCTCTTCCTGTTCTTCCACAGGCACACTCATTCTCCCGCTTTCAACACTGCGAAGCGCGTACGTGTTCACAAGCACATCTATTGCACTTTCGAGAATTTTATCTCGGATTGCCCTGAAATTGATATCTGCCACCTTGCCGCTTTTCAGCTCACCGCGTACTTTCAATATCACAACGCGACCCTCGTGATTTCTTGAGGCAAAATCCATGAGTTTTTTCTGGAGTTCCATTGCACTATACCCATCAGCCTTGAACACAACCTTTTCAAATTCGCATACTTTTACCGGCACGAATCTTGGCTTGAAATCATCAACGATATAAAAACCGCGCTGCTTGTCCGTTAGCACGTCCAAATCGTTGTAATTTGAGCCAAAAAGTGCCCCCGGGTATGTAAGGTATCCTGAGTCAAGTTTGTGCTCTATTCTCTCGTGCAGATGTCCACCGGCGTAGTAGTCAAAACCTTTGGGGAAACGGGAAAGAGGAACCGCGTTTTTATCCGCTATGTACTCCGGCTTTAGCTCATTAACCGTTGTGTGAAATATGAAAATCTTAGGATTGGGCAAAGATTCCAAATATCGTCTGTCAATTCCCTGCTCTTCATCCACAAAATAAAAGACTTCCCGGGCAGCAGTTAGACCGGGCATGCCAACAAGATACACTCCCGAAGGGTCTTTAATGGGAACGAGCCTTAGTTTCCCATCATGAATCTCGTAGCGAACCACCTTCCGGAACACTCCCGCCTCAGACAACACATCTAAAAGGGAGGTTGTACCCGCAGAGAAATCATGAGAGCCGTAAACAACGTAAATTCTTATCCCCTGCTCTTTTGCCCTCTGAAGTATGGATACTGCGCTCTTCACGATATCCATATCCGGAAGGGGATTGTGAAAAAGGTCACCGGCAATTATTATAAAATCCACTCTTTCTTCAACGCTTTTTTCAATGGCGATTTTAAACGCTTTCAAATTAAGCTCACTGAGTTTCCTATTTTTTGAGAATGCACCTAAATGCGCGTCGGCAATGTGCGAGAATTTCATCGTCTCAAAATAACCGCGTGAGTATTTAACATTATCTCCGAAATTCAATCTGGTAAGTTTTAAATAATAGTAAGCCAATTCACCAAGGGGATTAAAATGATGACGGAATCAACAGAGCTCATAGGTCTTGAAGTGTATACGGATAAAGGATACTTGCTCGGTACAGTTGAAGATATCTTGATAGATATAGAAGAGCATAAAATTTACGGGCTGTACATAGAGCGCTCAAATCCGCTTTTGGTGGAAGACGGAGTTCCCGTATCCGTACCCTATAGATGGGTAAAAGCGGTAGGCGATGTTATTCTCCTCAAAAAGTTCCCATCATACGTGGGGATTTCCAGCGCGTAAGATTTATCCTTTATTTTCTTTAAAAATTTAGAGGAGGTTAAGCAAAAAAGTTTACCTGTGGGCAAAGTACCCCACTATTTTTCCCGCTTCCCTGTAAATTTTGCAGAATCCGAAGCGCTCGAACTGAACCACTTTTCCTATGCTCCCTTCCACTAAGGGCTCTGCTACGCCATTCATGAGGGTTCCGTCCGGCATTCTGATTTCCGCGGCCATGGAATTTTCCGGGCACCAGTGTATGATCTTCGCCCCTCTTTTTATGAGGGACACATCGTTTCCGGCGTATATCCCATCGCTTCCCTCCTTTTCCACGTTGCACAGGTCTTTGAGACGGATGATTTGGCCATCTTTCAATGAATCCCATTCTTCCTTAACGACGAACACGCGCACCGGCTTTTCTAATTTGTACTCTCTGAACCCCATGTCCTCGCTTGGATGATAGGGTGCCTTCGCTTCCAATCTTTCAACTCCCTTGATTTCAATTTTTTTAGGATTCCAAACGAAGAAATAGCGCTTTGCAATCGGGTCAACGATTTCGCGATTGTACGCGTAGAGATTGTCCCACGAGAACTCGATATCCACGGATTTCAATCCGACTTCGATCCAGTATTTCCTTATCGCTTCCGGCTGGATGCCCCTCTTTGCGAGGGCACGGAGAGTTCCGAGGCGAGGGTCGTCCCAGCCAGTGAACTCACCTTTCTTTATTCCCTCTTTTATCAGCGAAGTCTTGAGAATAGTGTCCTTCATGGTGACCCATCCGTAATGAATGTACACCGGCTTCTTCCATCCGAAGTAATTGAACATGTACTCTTGGCGGTACGTGTTATTCAGGTGATCTTTGCCACGCAGCACATGCGTTAATCCTAATTCGTGATCATCCACCGCCACCGAGAAATTCATGAGCGGGTAAACGATGTACTTGTTTCCGACACGGGGATGCTCCACTTCTTTGACGATTCGGAACGCAGCCCAGTCTCTAATCGCGGGATTCGGATGATTCAAATCGGTCTTCACAACATAAACCGCCTCTCCCTCCTCATAATCTCCGTTGAGCATCTTGTCCCATCTCTCTAATTGTTCCTCCACCGGTAAATCCCGATCCACCGTGGGCTTTCCCTCGTTCTTCAACTTCCGCCATTCATCCGCTGGCACGGTGGTGATGTACGCTTTTCCCATTTCCAACAATTTGCGAGCGTAATCATAGTAAATTTCGAATCTGTCCGTTTGAATAACTATTTCGTGAACCTTCACATCCAGCCAATCCAAATCCTCGGGAATCATGTCGTACGCTTCCGGCAGG
>WAOD01000065.1 GCA_015521465.1 DHVE2 group archaeon | reverse complement strand
TGTAATGATGATACATGGGAGAACGCACATCATTTACCTCTCCCAAAAACTTGTTGAGCTCATCCTCATGGCTCCATTTCAGCACAAATGTGAGCCATATCTCCTGGTTCGGATTCGCCTTCCCAATGTACGTGCCTTCCTTGGTCAACTCTGACCTGTATCCGTTCGTTACCGGAACCTTCTCGTTGCCTGCCAGCCCTGATAAAAATCCAAAGTACAATCCGCCGGCCACTACCACCAGCACGATTGCAAGCACCATTACTTTTTTCCATCCTATTTTCACATCCATTTTTTATCACCACCATGTGGTTCTGCCATGAATATATTATCAATGGCACCACATATATTTTCCAATTCCTTCCACAAGTTGATACTATATAAGCTTTTCTGATTTTGATTTTTACCCAACAATGTTACATCGTTAAGTTAAACGACAACATTATTCAAAAAACAAGGAAAACACCAACAAAAATACCATATTTAAACTATCAAAAATAAGGCGTACTACTGTGAAGTAAAACAACACTGCAAAGTTGTACTTTCCGAAAAATAGTATATTGGATAGAAAGTTTTGACAGGCAAATCAAAAAATCATACAAATGCAAAAATAGATAAAAAAGAAGATACAGGGATTTCACTCGTCAAAATAAGCAGGCACGTCATACTCAGTTACATCCAAACCTGCCTCTTCTTCCTCTTCAGGTACGCGTAGAGGAGTTATTTTGTTCACAACCCAGAGTATTCCATAAGTCACTCCGAACGCATATGCCGCGGTAAATAGGTCGGCTGCAATTTGCTTTCCGAAGAAATCTACACCACCGTAGATAAGACCATTTGCACCATTTATCGCTGCACTACCAAATATACCCAGAAGGATTATCCCGGTGAAACCTCCGATACCGTGTACCCCCCAGACATCCAACGCGTCGTCCCAGCCTTTCTTATGTACAAAATCTACAACCCAGTGAGATACTAAAGCTGCAGTTATACCAATAATCATTGCTGCCTGGGGATTTACAAATCCTGCAGCAGGGGTTATTGTCGCAAGACCCGCTATAGAACCTGTCATGAAACCTATGCTGCTCCACTTCTTTCCAACGGCATAATCCCAAAACATCCAAGTTATCGCTGCAAAGGAAGCTGCAATCATGGTATTTATAAAAGCCACATTTGTATCTGCGTCCACTCTCAATGCACTTCCCCCGTTGAAACCAAACCATCCAAACCAAAGCAAAGCAGTACCCAGAACAATCAGAGGAACACTGTGATTGCCCGGCTTGGGGTGCAAACGCTTTCCCAAGAAGAACACAGATGCAAGCGCACCAAATCCTGCACTAACATGAACAACAATTCCTCCAGCAAAATCTTCAACACCCCACTGAGCGAGAAAACCGCCGCCCCATAGCCAGTGAGCAAACGGGAAATATATCAGGAACAACCAGAGAGTTAAAAACACGATAAATCCTTTAAACCTCATTCTATCTGCAAACGCACCGGTCATCAGTATAGGTGTGATTATGGCAAACATTAGCTGATATATCATAAAAGTATACATGCTTATTGCTCCGTTACTGTACATAGTATTTGGTGTCAGATTAAACAAAGCCGTGTAATTGCAATTACCAATTATACCCGCAACATCTGGCGCAAATGCAAGAGTAAATCCAAACAAAACCCATAAGACAGTCGTCCATCCCGCAGAGAAGAAATTCTGCATCATCATTGCCACAGCGTTTTTCCTGTTGACCATACCTCCGTAGAAAAGCGCGAGACCAGGAGTCATTATGAACACCAGTGCCGCTGCAATCAGCATAAACCCATCACTTGCCGGATCAAATGCCATTTTTATCATCTCCTTATATAGTTTCTGACAGGGAATTGCATAAGAGTATTTAAATTTTTTTTGGAAATCTTGCATAATTCTCGAAAACATTTACAAGAAAAAACATGAAAATATTATATCCCATAACTCCATTAAACACCTTGTGAAAGTTTTAGACGATGGAAACCTGCTGGAAATTCGGTTTTTTAAAGATACTTTAAAAATATACCGGAAAAATGAAACTATAGAATACAACAAAAAAACATGGAAATTTTCCGATATAAAGGGGTTCTGGAAAAACTATAGATTCAAAGGAAAGAAAAAAGTATATTACGTGATTATGCTGACCAGCAAAAGCATGGAAAGAGTAACCCCCGAAATAGATGAGTATGATATAGATGAGATAATAAACTATCTGAGGAAAATACTGGGAGATGATAAGTATGCAAGATGAGTTGAAAAATTTGGCCGATGTTTTATATCCAAAAGTAATTGGCCCAAAAACGAAGATAGACATAGCATGGATTAGAAGAAATCTCCTAAAGTTAGGAATTCCCGATGAAAACATAGACAAGCTATACATGATTAATGCCCCCATAAGCAGGGAGGTGTGGTACTATGTATTGATAAAAGTAATGGAGGAAAAAAAACTGGCCGATTTTTTAAATATTCTATTGGGTAAATTTGGGGATATTGCACTCGGAAACCTGTCTTCACAGTTAAACGCACTTTCTCTGGAGTACGACGGAGAATTTCGCACAAAAATATTCAACATAGCAGTTCTTGTGTCTGGAAGAGGAACAAATCTGCAGGCAATAATAGACGCAATAAATAAGGGAATTATCAACGGGAGGATTTCAATAGTTATTTCGAACAAAAAAAATGCAAAGGCCATAGAAAGGGCTAAAAAACATGATATAAAGTGGGCATATGTCCCTCTCAATAAAGGAGAGAGCAGGGAAGAATACGACAGAAAAATGTCTAAAATAATAGATGAGAATGATGTAAACTTAATAGTTCTTGCAGGGTTTTTAAGAGTATTATCCCCATGGTTTGTCAATAAATACTCCGGAAAAATAATCAACGTGCACCCTTCCCTTCTCCCTGCATTTGCCGGGCTGTGGGGGATAGACGTTCACAGAAAAGTTATAGAATACGGTGCAAAAGTATCTGGATGCACCGTTCATTTTGTGGACGAAGAAGTGGACCACGGACCAATCATTATCCAGAAATGCGTTACTGTAAATGACGACGACACCCCTGAGACACTAGCGGATAAGATTTTGATAAAGGAGCATGAGGCAATAGTGGAAGCAATTAAGTTAATCTCCAAGGGAAGGGTTAGAATTGAAGGAAGGAAGGTGATAATAAAAAAATGAACCAGATTAAAGGTGAAGTTTTTTATTAATAAAAACAATCATGTGATGGTGGTACCATGCCAAGAATAGGTATTATAGGTGGCTCAGGAGTATATAAAGTATTTAACCCGGAAAAAAGTGTGAAGGTTCACACACCTTATGGAGTTCCTTCGGGAGAAGTTGAAATAGGGGAAATAAGCGGAGTGGAAGTTGCCTTCATACCCAGGCACGGCAAGGGGCACAAGATACCCCCCCACAGAGTAAATTACCGGGCAAACATATATGCCTTAAAGACTATGAAAGTTGAAAGAATAATTGGGATAACTGCGGTTGGCTCTCTAAAAAAAGAATATCGTCCCGGGGATATAGTAATTCCAGACCAGTTCATAGACTTCACAAAGAATAGAGAATACACCTTTTACGACGGCCCAAGAGTTGCACATATAAGTATGGCTGATCCCTTCTGCCCAGAACTCAGAAAAATATTTATAGAAATATCCAGAGAAAAAGAGTATTATTTAGGATTTAAAACGCATGACAGGGGAACGTATGTGTGCATAGAAGGCCCCAGATTCTCAACAAGAGCGGAGAGCAGGATGTTCAGGCAGTTCGCTGACATAATTGGCATGACTCTCGTTCCAGAGGCTCAACTTGCCAGGGAGCAGGAAATGTGCTACGTTAATATCTCAACGATCACGGATTACGACGTGTGGGCGGAGCATCCAGTAACCACTGAAGAAGTAATGAGGGTAATGAAGAAGAACGAAGAAATTGTAAAAGTTATACTTAATGAGGCCATACCGCGCATACCGGTAGAAAGGCATTGCAGTTGCAAAGATGCACTTAAAGGAGCATTTGTATGAGCTCGAGCAGTTCGGGCATCGCCAAAAAATCACTTTTTCTTCTTTCGTACCATATTTTTGGTGGAATGATTGGATATATTGCAATGTTTTTCGCATTGAGGTTTGCAGGACAGGAAGCATGGGGTATATATGGCTCTGCAATGGGAATTGTGGGATTATTAAGCATAATCACATCACTTGGGGTAGATGAGGCTCACATTAAGAAAGCAAACCAAAAAAATGACAAAGAAGCTTGCAAAGGTGCTTATTTACTAATAAAATCGGCACTTGAAATGATTTTCATCATAGTATCTATTGGTGGATTTTACATATTAGGTACATTAATGGGTTACAAGTTTGAGTCTAAATATTTAGAAATAGCCGTTTATGTAACCATATTAACTATGATAATAAATGGATTTAAAGTTTTCTTTAAAACGGTATATCAATCGGAGTTAAATGCCAAAAAATCTGTTTTTCCAATGTTCATACAAACAGCCGTGCAAAACACGATGATTACTGTATTCTCCATCTATTACGGTATCACGCATGCATTTAATGGAAATTTCATGGGTGTGCTCTTCTCGTACTCGTATCTAATAGGCTCCTTCTCAGCATTAATAACATACATTGCATGGGAATTTAACAAAAATTTCAAAATCAAAATGCCAGATAGTAAATTGGTTAAAGAGTACGTATCATTCTCCATTCCATTGGCTTTTATGGGCATCGTGGGCACTATTCAGGCATATACAGATAGAACAATGTTGCAATTTTTCTGGAATTCGGCGGAAGTGGGAGGATACTTCACCGCACAAAAGATATCTCTTGCTCTTGTATATTTAGGAACTTCTGTTAGTTTTTTTCTATACCCTGCACAATCAAAGCTCTATGAAAAAGAGAATAAAGAGATGTTCTACAGGATTACCGCAAAATCGGAGAGATACCTGTCCCTGCTCTCCCTTCCAATAGTCCTCTTCACAGTAGTCATGGCGAAAGAAATACTTAACTTATTCAACAGGTCTATGATAAATTATTCGATTCCATTAATCATACTGATGTTTTATGCATATTTCAACCTGATTAACAGGCCATACTCATCCCAAATGACCTCTGCAAATAAACCAAAAGAAGTGCTAAAAGTAGGTGTTTTACAGGCAACCATTAACGTTGTACTAAACACGATTTTTATCCCATCTTCAATAATGGGCATCCCTCTTTTGGGACTTAAAAGCACCGGGGCAGCCCTTGCAACGCTCATTTCCTTTTTAATAGGTTTTGCATACTTAAGATTCAAGGTATGGAAAATACTGGGAACAAAATTTAAGAGACACAACATATACCATCTGATTTCCGCAGCAATAGCTATGACAGCACTCTACGGATTAAAAATATTTTTAGGCGCAATGTATCAGTGGTACATGATTGGTTTTGCATTCATACTATTCTTTGCAATATATCTACCCATACTCTATGCCTTGAAAGAAATTAAAGAGGAGGACTTTGAGCTTGTTAAAAAGATAATCAAGAGACAATGATGGAAAAAATTATTAGAAATGAGCAAATACATGGATGGTGAGTGTATGAACCTTGCAATAATAGGTATGCAGTTTGGAGATGAGGGAAAAGGCAAAATTGTGGATTACCTTGCAGATAATTTTGACGCTGTTACGAGATTTTCAGGGGGCAGCAATGCGGGACATACTGTTATATACAATGGGGAAAAAATTAAGTTCCACATACTCCCGAGCGGAGTTCTTAGAGGAAAAATTGCAATTATGGGAAATGGAATGGCCATAAACCCGAAAAAATTGGTGGAAGAAATAAACATGATTGAAAATCACGGTATTCATCCGAAAGTATTCATATCGTCCAAAGCGCACGTGGTCACGGAAATACATGAGGATTTAGACTCAGAATTAGATAAACTTATAAAAATAGGAACAACCAGGCAGGGAATTGGTCCAGCCTATTACGAAAAATACAGAAGAACAGGGATAAGGATTGCAGATTTATTTAACAGGGAAATACTGGAGAAAAAGCTCAAATTGATGATGAAATTAAATGATATTCACATAGAAAGAAATGATACTTCGACAATTGCCAGTGAGCTTATGGAGTATGGAAAAAAAATCAAAGAGATGGTGAGCGATACAGAGATAATCATTAACAACATGATAAATTCTGGAAAAAATATTCTTTTTGAAGGCTCGCAGGGAACATTTTTAGATGTGGATTTCGGAACGTATCCCTATGTAACCTCATCAAATACCACCGTTGGAGGTATAGTTACCGGCTTAGGCGTGCCTCCGAAAAAAATTGATAAAGTGATGGGGATTGCAAAGGCATACACCACAAGGGTAGGTGAGGGGCCCTTTCCCACAGAGGTAGAAGGAGAAGAGGGAAAAAAATTAAGAGAAAAAGGAGGAGAATACGGTGCAACTACAGGTAGGGCTCGCAGGGTTGGGTACTTGGATTTACCAATGCTCAGGTATGCAACCACTATCAATGGAATTGATGAGATTGCCTTAACCAAAGTGGACGTGCTGCAAGGATACCCCATGATAAAAATAGGGATAAAATACAAATGCCATGGGAAAGAACACATTTATCCACCACCTGACTTACATAAATGTGAAGTGGAATACATAGATATAGATGGATGGAACAACATCAATGATGAAAATTTTAAAAAATACATAAAATTAATTGAAAAGGAAACCGTAGCAAGGGTTACGCTCGTTTCCTACGGTCCAAAAAGAGAAGATACGGTTAAATTGTAATTAGGATTCTTCTATCTCGTCTATTTCCCTTATTATTTCCTCCGCATCATTTATTATCCCTTGCAAAATATCTTTCACTGTCTTTATCTCTTTCCTCGACCTCTTAGTTGCCTTTGCTCCTTCAGGAGAAGGCTCTATAAGCTTTTCCTGTTCCAGTACTCTTAGAGAGTACCTGACCTTGTGCTCTGGCAAGTTTAGAATCTGAGAAAGTTTAATTATACCAATAGGCTGGTTCTTTATCACTTCGTTTAGAACGTGTATGTGCCTCATTACAATTTCCATTTCGGATTCCAATTTTGATGTTATTCTCATGTGATTTCACCCCCTGCTACTTGTTATCATTTGTAATGCAAATAACTATATATAATTTTCCCACCCACTTCGACAATTGTTAATCCGCAATTATAATATACAACGAGTATTTGTGTAATCATGGTGAGAGTATGGTAAAAATAATAGATACAACGTTTAGAGATGCGCACCAATCCCTGATAGCCACAAGATTCAGGTATGAAGACATGGCACCAATTGCGGAGAAAATGGATTCTATCGGATTTTACTCCATGGAAGTCTGGGGTGGTGCAACCTTTGACGTTGCTCTGAGATATTTGAGAGAGGATCCGTGGAATAGACTTAAAAATTTAAGAGAAAATATTAAGAGAACAAAACTTCAAATGCTTCTCAGGGGTCAAAATATAGTGGGATACAAACATTATCCAGATGACGTTGTGGAAAAATTTGTGGAACTTGCACATAAAAACGGGATAGACATCTTCCGAATTTTCGACGCACTGAATGATATAAGAAACATGGAAGTGGCCATAAAAAAAGCCAAAGAAGTGGGTGCAGAGGTTCAGGGTGCAATAAGTTATACCACGGGTAGGATATTCAACAAGGAGTATTTCATCAATAGAGCAGAAGAATTCGTTCAAAGAGATGTGGATTACATAACAATAAAAGACATGGCGGGACTGCTAACGCCGCCAATGGCATATGACCTTGTAAAAGAGATAAAAGAAAGGTACGACATACCCGTTAACGTACACACACACTCATCAAGCGGCATGGCGGTGGCCACATATTTAAAAGCAATAGAAGGCGGTGCAGATTACATAGACACTGCAATAAGTCCCCTTGCTTTTGGAACCGCTCAGCCAGGGATACAGATAATGCACGCAGTCCTACCTGATAATGAAAAACCAGAGGTAAATATGGAAAAAATATATGAAATTGAAGACTACCTTGATAGAAAGATTAAAGAAAAGTACAGAAAATATCTTCACGAAGAGGCGAGAGTTGTTAATCCATCCGTGCTAAGGCACCAGATTCCTGGCGGTATGTTCTCAAACCTGTTAAGTCAGCTGAAAGAAATGAATGCCATTGACAGACTCAACGATGTACTTAAAGAGATACCAACAGTGAGAGAGGACATGGGATTTCCACCGCTGGTCACCCCAACCTCACAGATAGTTGGCACTCAAGCAGTACTCAACGTTTTATTTGGAAGGTACAGGAAAATAACCAAAGAGACAAAAAATTACATAAAGGGGTTATACGGAAGGGCACCAGGCAAGATTTCTCCGGAGTTAACCAAACTGGCAATAGGAGACGAGAAACCCATTACAGAAAGACCCGGAAATCTTCTATCACCAATGTTAGATAACTGTAAAAAAGAGCTTTCAGAGAGAGGATACCTGGAAAAAGATGAGGACGTGCTCTCGTACTGCCTCTTCCCGAGAATTGCTGAAGAATTTTTTAAACTGAGAAAAGAGGGAAAGCTCGAGCCGGTTAAAGAGAGCGTAGATATGAAAGGAAAATTGTACAGGCTGTACATAGACGGGACAGTTTACGAAGTTGGCGTTGAGGAAATAAAAGAATAACGATGAAAAGCAGCATATTTTCTTCTTATTTTATACCACATATCTTTTTCATAAGAGTTCAAAAATAATTTGGGTGAACACCTCCTCTTCCTTTATTTCTCCGTAAAATTTTTGCAGTGTCATAAGAAGTGATTTTTTATCGTGAAATCCATCAATCCTGATGTCATCATCAGATAGTTCCTTAAATTTTTTTATATTCACCTCTTTTATTTTTGCAAGACCAATATTCACATCTCCAGCACGGAGCATTACAACATCGCCCGGATTATAATCTTTAATACCGAGACGAAGAGTGGCTTTCTTCTCTCCACGAATTATCTTCTCCATGAAATCTCCGCTGAAATTCAGATACTTCGTCATTATAATTACCTCCTATGAACTTCCTCATAATTTCCCTCATTTCTATTACAAGATACATATCTCCTCTACCTAAAACCCGAGATGCGTCACTCCACGAGCGGTGCTGAAGAACCTTTGCTATCAAAATTCTCTCCTGCTCACTGTTCAATTTAGGCACCTTCATGGATATGAAATACTGTCCAGCAATTCTGTATATGACATCTGAAGTTACCTCATAATTGCCGGGCCCCCATGCATAGGATATTAACCTTTTCCAATCCACATCTCCAAGCTTTATTTTTCCCCTGCGTGGTACAGTGTTAAGAAGAAGGCGAGCAATTTCCGGGTCAATGGATGAATGGACATCCCCCAGCGATAATATGATGCGGCTAGCAAACTCTTTCCTTATGCTCCCTTCCATCTTTTTTATATTAGGGGATATTGCTTTAAGCACAATAACAGAATGCTCCCCCGTCTTTTCGTTAATCTTGGGGGAAATGTGTATGGCAGAAAAACCACTACGAAGCCAGAATTTTAAAAGGGATGGAGTTGCACCAAAAGAAGAGCCTATCCAGTCTACGTCTTCATTCATAAGATAATTTAACATTTTTGCGCCAATACCCATGTTCATAAAATTAGGGTGCGTGGCAATGCGAACTATTCTAAATCCCCGGTACTTAGCAAAATCCATGTTCTTGTAGTGTTTTACCACTACATCGGGAATGATATTTCCAGCAGGTACCTCTCCAAAGTACATATCTTTCGCAAACTCTTCTATTTTACCCTCTCTGGCAAGCTGCACTGAGCATACAACGTGACCATTGTATTCCAGAGTGCGTATTTCTTGGTTAGGAGCGTCACAGATTATACCCAGATCGTTTGGATTGTTGCGATAATGCGCAAGAACAAATATTCCATAGTATTCTCTCAATTTTCGCTCATCTTTCAACAAATCTTCTATTTTGTATCTTCTGTATTCAAGTCGAGATACATCAACCTTCTTGATACTGGCAGGCTCAGAATCAAGGAGGAGCGTATCAAAAATCCATTTTTCAACAGGGTCACTTGAAGCATATCTTATGGGTTTCTTCATTTCAATCTCTTCAACTCTGCCCCTTTTATTTACATCCTTCATAAAACGAATGGAAAATGAACGGCCCGTTCCCTCGTAACCATGCACAGTTGTTGAGTAAACAACCCTCTTTGCTTTAGAAAAATTGAGCAATAATGGCACAGGAATCCCTGCAGCCTCATCCACAATTAGCAAATCGTACCTCTTGGGAGATAGCTCTGCAGGATTTTTGAACTCTACGAAGAATTTTTTCCCCAAAACCGTGTTCTTCCTCCTGGTGTACTTCAAACCAAGGCGCTCTAAAGTTAAAGATATAAAGCGATAGAACTCGCGTAGATTATTTAAATCAGGAGCGGTAACTCCAATCCTTTTAGCTTTTGATTTGTATATGAGCACGGCTGTGAGAATCCCCAAAACGCTGCTCTTTCCGCGGCCCCTGTCCGCAGTTATAACATATATCTTTTCTTTTAATCTCATCAGTTCTCTTAGAACTTTTACCTGGTCCCCTGTTACAGCTATTCCCCTTATTTTTTCAGGAAGATCAGAATCATCCACTATATATTTTGATTTGCTCTCGCATTTTACCGTTGATTTTTTTATCCATCGACCCTCCTCGTAAATAGAAATACCATCGTGCTCCATCATATTCTTGATTACCCACGGGATGAAGTTGTGCCTGATATCTCCAATGGAATAAGGAGGTGTCAGGATGCTCTCGTGGAAATAATTTACAGATGAACGCCAAACATCTAATCTTGGAACAAGAAGGACTATTAACCCTCCGCCCCGTACTATGCTTACAAGCCTCCCGAGGTCGTTGGGCACAAATGAACGGTGCAAATCTATCGCCAGAAAATCGTAATTAGTGCCAATATACCTATCAGAATTTTTCAACTCTTCCAACTCAGCATCAACCTGAAAATCGTGTTTCCATGTGAAAACAATTCTATCTTTAAAATTAATTGAAGATAATATATCTTCTAAGTGAGCTATGCCCCATTGTCTCTCTCCAGATAACACCACAACATGGCGATGATTGCACTTCCTTGAGTCTCGAACAATCTCCAATATGTGGGAGAGCATAACTACTCTATTATTTCCACGTTATAACCCATATCCTCTAAGAACTTTCTTGCCCTATCTCTTTGATCTCCCTGTAATTCAATTCTCCCGTCCTTAACAGTACCACCAGTAGCAACTTTTCTCTTAAGAGCCTTCGCTATTTCCTTCAGATTTACATCCTTCTCATTAAACCCCTCAATTATAGTCACCGTCTTTCCGTAGCGCCTGCGATCCGTGTATATCTTTATCACTTGCTGCTCCTTGGAAATCTCTTCCCAAGCAAACAGCTCATCCGGAAGTCCAGTTATTGCCTTTTTCATTACAGTACAGCCAAAATATTCCGAGTATTTATAACTTTCGTTAAAAAGGGGCAAGTTGTAATCCTACAGAAAAATAAAATAGTAAGAACCCATCCGCGGATTCCCCCAACCTACTGCAACAGAGAATTTACCGGTACATAATGCTAATTGTGCTTGCGCAGTATGCTGAAAGTACCAGCAAAATGCTCCATATAGTATGAGCAATGGAAAAGATACGAAAAGAGGATTGTAAAAATAATTTTAGAGAAAAGCATATCAGCAGAGTGGAAAAAGAAGTACTCGCATAGAAATGTAATTGAATTAGTTTACCACTCTTTCAAAAGGGAGGGTTTGCAATTGTATCTTTGCTTATTATTTTTACATCTCTTCTTAATTTCTGCCCTTTATGATTCTATTCCATTTTCCTTTGTATTTAATTACTCCTCTTTTTTTTATCTCTCTTTTTCCATGTTTCTCGAGGAATTCCATTTACATCATTATACATTATTGCCTAAAATAATTTTATGTTATCACGCTACCTGTCCCTTACCCTCCTTAACCGTCCACCGCAGACGGGACAGGACTCGTATTTCCTTCGATAGTACCTGCCGCATGACTCGCAGCGCCATTTCCACTTTCTCGCTTCTTTTATACCAGACATCTCCGCAATTTCGTACTTTATTCCTAAAAAATGTGCAACATTCTGAATGGCATAGTCATCCGTTATTATCACTCCACCAACCTGCAAGGCAAGAGCGAGCACATCCATATCCGTGCGGGAAAGCACATCGTAATCACCCGTTTTTTTACTTGCTTTCACAACCCTGCTCACAAAATCGTCTCCGGGGGAAACAATTTCATACATTTTAATCTCGGGGGATTTGTAATGCACCTCATCGTACACGGAAGGTGGAATGACAACCACTGAAGGTGGCAGAGCAACCCCGGCCAAAATCGCGGAGGTGTCCAGAACGTACATGGTGGGAAATGGTCTTATTTCAAAATATTTTTTCCCGTGCCGCAAATTACCGCAAAAAGATTAAATAAAATAAAAACTAAACTAAATATAGATGTTAGATGAAATTATAGCAGATGTTATCACGATTCTCATATTCGTTTATTATTTCATTTACGTACGCAAGAGAATTGGAAAAAATCACCTGTTTTACGTGCTTATGATATTCATAAGCGGTATCTGGATTCTCACCATCTCGGACATAATTTCCGTGTTATACGTGTCAAATCCCACAATGGAATGTTACGGGGGAAAGGCCACGGCAATAGGTACACTGATAGGCGTACTGGGATTGCTAACCTCCTTAACAATGTTCCCGAGAAAAAACATAATTTACAAAGCAATACCCTCCATTTACGTGATATCTATCCTGTTGTCCGTGTACCTGATTTTCTCCCCTCATCTAATGTACTGCCATCCAGAGATGGGTGCGATGCGCGGTACGCTGTGGAGCCTGTTTATTCTGTGGGTATTCATTCTCCTGTTCCTGACAGTGTTAATCCCGCTATATTCCCTCATATTTTCAAAGAAAAAGGTTGAAAAGCTGCAGGCAGCTTACATGGCAATAGGCTCTTCCCTCGTAATAATATATTTGGGCGTAGCACAGCTGATTCCAGTTTACTTCGAAAATTTTGAGTACTTTTCGGCGGTGCACATTCTCCCATTCATAGGCCTTCTTTTTACAATAGCCCTGGTAAAATACGGAATGTTCATAGTAATTCCCACCCGTGAGAAGATGAAAGTGGAAGAATGTTGCGTGATGATTGAGAACCACAGAATAAACGGAATCGCAAACAAAAACACTGCGTATCGCGCGTTTAGAGATGAAATATCAAGAGAGCCAGGATTAATCATATCAATAACACCACCCTATCTCCTGAAGGGCAGGTACCTGCTGGAAAAAACGCCGATAGTATGGCTATCCTATTTCAGTTATGATTATAAAAATGCGGTAGTTCCTGACAGGCTTCATTTTGAGGTTATGTACGCTGCAATAAACTTCATAGACAAGGGAGGCTCACTTATACTGATTGATGGAGCAGAGTACCTTATAGAAAATTTCGGACGCAGAAACTTTGCAGAGTTCGTGGAGGGTATAGAAGAAATGGGAAACGGGATAACCATCGTGCTTGCAGTTGAATCAACCAAATACGTGCAGGGACTCGCAGACGTGACCAAAGAGAAGAAAACAAAAGTGCCTGATCCACGGGTGATTATGATTCACAATACCAAAACGATAAAAGATAATGACCTTTTGGTGATAACCAGCCGCAAAGAGAAAGACATCAGAAGGGAACTGGGAGATAACGTTGAAATTCTGAAATTAGCTGGAGATTATAATGTTGACAGGCTTATATTCGAAGGCATTAAGAAAATAGAAGACACCTCAAAAAAGGACGTATACATAGATTGCACCGATTTCATCATCTCCGTGGGCACGCCCAAGAACGTTATGAATCTACTGAAAGATATCATAGACATAATAATACCCAAAGGGGGAAAATTATACATGAGATACACTCCCCGTGCGGAAGAATCACCGCTAATATCCCAGTTTATAGAGGGAGTTCAGTGATTCTCTATTCTTTCTTTAGCTATAGTGTATGCCTTCTCCCCGCTAAGAAGCATGCCCCCAAATGTGGGCCCCATGCGAGGAGTTCCGCTAACTCCGTTAGCAGCCATGCCGCAGACCACAAGCCCGGGGTATATTTCCCTCGTGTTTCTCACGGTGCCATCGTCACCGACCTCAACATCCATAGCGCCCTCGCCCTGTATTACAATCTCGGTTTTTCTCCGAGCAAGATGTTTCACCACTTCCGCTGGATGTCCCGTGGCATCAATGACTACTTTTGAAGTTATCATTAGAGGATCAACCATCAAGTTCGCAATGGGCACCGTGGACCAGTTCATAACAACGCCGCGAACCTCATCATCTTTTAAAACAATATCCTCAGCGTAAATTCCGTTTAAAATCTTTGCCCCGCTCTGGGACAGCCGATAAATCAATGCACCAGCAAGCTCCACAGCGCTGGCAACGTACAAATCGCCCCTCTTCTCGCTTCTTACTCCTATCTCATCAAATATTCTTTTAGAATTCTCCGAGAAGGTAATCACGTTGAAGAACATGCCTCCACCCCAGATTCCTCCGCCCAGAGAGAGTCTGCGATCTAAAAGCACCGTTTTGTATCCATCTTTAGCAAGTTTATAAGCAGCGTACAATCCGGAGGGACCGCCGCCAACCACAACTGCATCCACATCGAGGGAGTCCTTGAGCATTTTAAAGTACTCTTCAATTATTAACTCGCTTATGCGCTTTTCAAGAGCCATAAAGATAGTGATGGCAAGCACATTAATATCGTTTTCCAAACTCAAAAATCATCACTGAAGCATTCTCTGTATTTCCTGAAAATGTACCTGGCACTCCTCAGAAGGAAAAATATGCCCGAAGGTATAACAAAAATGAATGGGACAATCAAGTATAAAATGGTATTGCGGGGTATGATAAAGAACAGGAACACAAACTCTCCAAACAGCAACCCCCACACAAAACTCACAAATAACCAGTACCTGTAAAAACTATTCATTTTTTGCTTCAATGAAGAAACAAGCGGAAA
This sequence comes from DHVE2 group archaeon, assembly GCA_015521465.1. GTDB lineage: Archaea > Thermoplasmatota > Thermoplasmata > Thermoplasmatales > Aciduliprofundaceae > JAADDK01. Next base: position 789 of record WAOD01000065.1, on the reverse strand, counting down.
ATAATTGAAGAGCAGGTTTGAATCGTAAATATACGAAGGGGAAATGTACTTAATCCAAGGATGCATCGACTGATACAGTGAAGGATACACAAGAAAAATAAAAAAGCTCAAGGAAAAAGAGATGACGGAGTATATAATAGAATAATAATAGGCATCCATTTTACCAGCACCACCCTTCTATTCTTCATAATCTCTGTCAATCCTGTATTTCTGGTACTTCCTGAACATGTACTTTGAGCTCCATACGAGTATCAAGGGATAAACAACGACCATGACCAGCGCGGGAAAGCATACGGCGTTAGAACTGCCTTTAGAGGATAAAAGCAACGTAGGAATGATTGCCGCAAAAGACATACCCCACACGAAACTCACGAAAGTCCAATACCTGTAAAAGTGATTCATTCTCCAGCTCAAAGAGGCCATTAAAGGAACATAGTTGAAAAACACGTTTTTATCTGCTATTCTTCTCGGATCAGTGTCCTTGACCCAGCTGTGAAAAAATCTGTAAGCTGCAGGAGTTAAAAGAGATGAGAGGAACACGAAGAAGAAAACCATAGACATTGTTATTGCAAAGAAAGTTACCAGCTCATTCATGATATCCCTCCCAGCCTTCAAAAAGGTATTGACCTTTAACCGAGCCATTCGTCAGGTAAACATCAAAATAAATTTGATAGCCAGGCACGAGGCACAAGTGATTTCGCCGCAAAAGTTTAAATCCTAAAGTCACATTATTAACAATCACCCGCGAGACATTCCACGGCTCGTATGAGATTGGCACACCTTTCTTCT
>WAOD01000064.1 GCA_015521465.1 DHVE2 group archaeon | reverse complement strand
GGATATGCTTGAGTGGACTGCAACTTGGGAGACAGAATGGCACGATGCAACTCCCTACGTGGGCACCGGCATTGTGGTGATTGATCCAAATCAAACAGTGCGTATTTACAGATTTCATGTTAAGATACCTGATGGTAATTTAGTTGGCAATTGGAGTGTGCTTGTTCAGATACGATTTTATCTCCGTGGAACAGGGTGGGGAGATGATAATGGACTATCCACGGATACTCTTCTCCAAAGATATAACTTTTATGTTAATCCAGCCGGGAACAGCGGAGGAAACAACAATAACACCTCTACCACCGAGGTTGGCGGGATGCCCATGTGGGAGATGGGAGCGATAGTGGGGGTGGTCATCGTAATTTTAGTGGCGACCGCTGTTGTGGTAATCAGGAGGAAAAATGTATGAAGATAATGGGTGGATTGCTGTGTAGCCTTATTCTTCTCTCTTTACTTTTTGGGGTGGTGTCCTTCTCCAGCATTGCGAAGGCGGACATGCCCATTCAGGATGTCTCGCTATCGTTCAACTCAATCTCGGATCTAAATCGCTTTTTCTCTGAAAACAAGTTCGTGACTATGCACTATGATAACGGAGCGTGGAAGGTGGATGTGGTATTAGACAAGAGCAAGATGTATTCTCCCGATAATTTTTACATAATCGCACCCTATCAGTACATGGATAAAAACGGTTATCCGCATACAATCTCAGAAAGCGGGTGCTACATCTCCCTATCAAATATAGGTGATAACGTAACTGTTATAATCACAGGGTTCGAGAGATCCACGATTGTGGTGAATAACTTTGAGGGGCATTTGATTTTTGGAAAAGCAGTGTATCTCACGAAGAAGATAGAGAGTAGCCAATATAGCATTGATTGGGGGGCTTTCGTTCCTATTTATAATATTTACGAGGTAACCAAAAATATACAGGTTGCAATTCAGGCGGTTGGAGAGGCGAGCTCACCTGCCTTTTATAAGGGGATTTCTAACAGTGCTATTTCTGTAATTAACGGAAATATTGTGGATGTTACGAACATGTACGTAGATACGGCGGTTCAAACACCGGTGTTCATAGAGAATGCGGAGCAGGTAACATTCGAAAATGATTATATCTCTCCTTCAGTGCATACAAAAGCCCCGGGGAGCGGAGTTTTAATAAAGAAGGTTAATACGGTGGTGTTCGGGGGAGTGAATAATTTTGCGAGGTATGAATACAATATGGATTTTGAGGATGTAAAAAACATAGTGTTCAATGGCACGGTCACCATTGATGGCACGTACATAGACCCGAAAAATAGTGTACAGGGAAAATACGGGATGGGAATATTCGGGGATAATATAGGAAATGTTACCACGGAAAAAGCTGATGTGAATGTGGTTGTGGATAACGAAACATATATGGGATTTGCTATGGCACGGGCTGTTGGAAATTACAATGAGACGAATCAAACCTTCTGGGGAAAGATTACGGGGTTTGGGGTAAGCATATACTCTTCTAATGTGAATGGAAAGTTCTACTCCGCGATAGTGAAAGACAATATTACCATATCACAGCAAATCAATCTTTCCAAAGAGAATCAAAAGATAATTTACACTGAGACGAAGGATTACAAACTGTTTAATAATCTATTGAAACTTCATCCGGTGTTTTCTAATTTTACCGTGGAAAGCAACACAACGGGAGATATAAACATAATACAGGGGAACAACACCACATACGTGGAGCATCAGGGTATGGTTCTATATCTTCAGGGATATTTAGGAACAGGATCGTCTCTCACCGGCCAGATTTCCTCGGGCATAATGATGAGAAATCTAACTGCGGGACTGGGAGTGCCGGATAAAGGGCAGAACGAGAGTGAGCTGGTGGAGTATATCAACGCAACACCGATGCAGAATGTAGATAATCCCATGCTATATAACGCGAGGTATTTGGGTGAGGAAACAACCATGAACGTCCCGCTCATATTTGGCGGTTTTTCGGCGATAATAAGCGTGTTCGTGGCGATAGGGTGGATGCGGATTGGAATAATGATGCACAGCGTGAATCAGCAAAATAGAGAGAAAGCGAAAGACATGATATTCAAAGCGTCCATAGGGACGATAATCTCGGCGATGGTCATATTTGGCTGGGCAAATTTAGTTGGATTGATGAACTGGGTGTTTGGAGGGTGAAAGATGAAAGTAAGAAAAGATAAGCAACTGCCTTTCAGAAAAGAAGAAGGATTTGGAGGAGTGGAAGCGATAGTTATGGCGGTAATGGCAGTAATATCTCTCTGGCTTATTTATAATGTAAATACCACCATAGTAAATATGGGCTGGAAAGGTTTTGTTACCAACATGCAGCCCGATTATCTGTACCCACCTTTTGATGGCGGATATGGTTCTTATCCCGGGCACAATGTCCTTTCCGCCGCAATATATCTCCAGCAAAATGTGGTTATGAAATACATAGTAAATTCGCTGTTTTTCCTGATTCTGCTCTTCGTGGGTCTTGCATACATCTACTCCGATTTATTCGAGCAGCATTTTGGAAAATTGAAAACCATGCTCCCGAGAGTGGTCTTTGGATTGGTTCTTGCATACACCTCCCTCTACATTGTGGAGGCCCTGATGATTATAAGTAAGGCGGGGTACCTGATGTTTTACAACCTTAGTGTTTTCAATTCCTGGAAGCAGGCGGATTATATAATGAAGGTTGCGCCGGAGATAAGACTGGTATCATCTAATAGCCCCTTTGCCCAGGTGAATCAAGTAGCGAATATGTACTGGCATTATCTATGGGTATTCATAATAATGGCGGAAGCACTCTCTCTATTAGTCTTCGTCGCATTCCGCATGGTCTTTCTGGCAATGTTGATAGTTATCCTGCCCATTGGTTCGATTCTTCTTATCCACCCGTGGACCCAGAGCATCGGCTCGCGCCTCTGGTGGCTTGCAATCTCATTGATATTCATCCCAATCGTGATGATTATCCCGCTCATGCTCTCTACCGTTATTGGCAACTCAGTGGCTTTCTTCATTGCTTCCCTTACTGCGATTCTGGGGTCAATATATTTGCTTGCAAAAGAGCCAGCCATGCTGAGCGGGGCGGGTTTTCAAAAAGCGGGTAATTTGTTAACCGGCGGTGTGGTTGGTGGTGGTGCGGCTGGGAACATGATAACTTCGGTTTCCGGAGTAGTAGGGAAAGGAATTTCTGGAAAACTTTTTGGGGGTATTATGGATAAAGCGCTGGATAAGTTTATTGATAAAGGTTTGGATAAGGCTCTGGATAAAGTGTTTGGGGATGATAAAAAATCGCGGCAAGGACAGATTACAATATACAGTTATTCGGTTAGTCAAACGACGGTAAACATCTCTGGATATGCCATGAAAAAAGGAGGGCTGGAGAAATGATTGAGGAGCTCCGCGTTGAAGTGCCAGAAAATTTCGGCAGGAAGATGAGCATCGGGGTGTTCAATGTCCGTGATTTATTCATATTCATTATCATATTTGTGGCATTTATAGCGGTTGCTCTTGTTATTCCGAATGTGTGGGCCGCTTTGGGTGTGGTGATTTTCGGATTCGTAATCGCGTGGATGTTTGCATTCTGGAAGATAGACCAGATGGATTTTTATTTGTATCTCATTTTGAAGAAGGTGGCAAAGCACAAAACTCCGGATTTTCCACCGCTTTACATTTACGACGATGAGATAACTCTGTTCAATGGAAGTGCGTATTTTCGCATAATTTTGGTGCCCAATGGTCTTCCTTTCGATTTTATGAGCACAGGTGGTAAAATATCAGCTTTGAAAACATATGAAATGATGCTCAACGCCTGCGATTTTCCCCTGCAATTCGTGGTTAAAACGAGGAAAGTTAAGCCGGAAATTTTCGATGAACTCATCACAGAGAAGAGCGAGCTGGCGGAAAGCTATAAAAAATTAATTCACAAATTCACGAAGAATCTCTATCTTCAATTCTACTATGTGGTGGTTCCCGTTTTCACATGGGAATTAAAAAGCGGAGATGAGCGGGTGCAGTACCGCAGGGCGAGAGACATACTGGACATAAGAACGAAGATAGTGATGGAGCATCTAAACCAGCTTGGAATCGGAGGAGAGGTGTTGAAAGGAAAATCCCAGATTTACGATGTGATAAGGAGCTCGGTATCATGATCTTCCGCAGAAAGAAGGATAAAGAGAAGAAAAGCGTATCCTTGGTGGATTACCGAATAAGTGGTTACGAGCTGTTTAGAGCGGTATTTGTTGCTACAATAGTTGTTCTTTTTGTAGCTTGGACGTCTATCCTGCTTCTCTCGCTCCTCTATTTTTTCTCGTTCATCTCACTAATAACTTTATTGATTTACGGGATGGAAGCTTCAAAAAACAAAGTGAAATTTGGAAGATGGATAATTGTAGTTTTGCTGATAACTTTATTTTTCCTTGCGTTTTCCCTTAATCCTAACAATTTGGAGTACTTAATCGGGGCCTACGGCTCCTCGCTCACCTCGCCCATATTGGCGTATAGATTTTTCATGCGAGAACTGAAAGAGAAAAGAGAGCTGGCGGAGGCATTTGGCTATGGGATATAAAATTAAAGAGGAGAAGAAGAGGAACATCGGAAACCTGCTCAAATTCAAGCATGAAATCGGTAAGAATTACATAAAGATGGAGAGAGGGAGATACGTGAAAGTGATATTGCCGTACGAATATCCAAAAAATATCTATTACGGGTTCCTGAAAGAGTTCATATCCTCCAAGTTCTCCACAGACATCGGGATATATCTGGAGAGGATGGAGGACGATTACGCATTGCGGCTGATTCAGAGAGAACTGAGTACCGTGCTAACCGAATTGCACACCACAGATCCGACTTCGTATAAGTATTCGAAATTGGCACTGGAAAAAGATAGTGCGGAGCAGCTGCGAGATTTAATTTCGGCAAGACTCGCCCACCTATACAAATCCACTTTCGTTGTTTCTGCGAGAGGGAACACTTACAGCGATGCCAACGACCTCTATGAGCGTCTATTATCTCGCTTCAGAGCTTTGAATTTCAGCGTTATTGAGGGCATATATCGAGTTTGGGAGATATTCAAGCACACGGCGCCAATTATGGATGTGAGAATTCCATATCACAAGGGGAGGGTGATTCACACCGATGTGGCCACGGCTTTATTTCCTTTCGTATCCGCCACGTATTCGGTTATGGGTAAGAATGCCATACTCTTCGGGTTGAACGCCAACAACGACACACCGGTATTCGTGGATCGATTCGTACTCTCCTCTTACAACATGCTCATATTCGGCAAGACCGGAAGTGGAAAATCATACTTCGAGAAGCTCACCATGGTTCGGAGTAAGATGAACGACCCCGAGGTGTTGATTTATGCCATAGACCCGTTGGGAGAGAACGGTTCGCTATTTGAAGCGATGGGCGGTAAGAGCATCCGCCTCTGGAATCCAACAGGCGAAGGTGCCATTTTAAATCCCCTCGACCCGAGGTTGGGCGAGACGATACATGAGAGAGTGGACGGCGTGATAGCCACCCTTTCCACTATTTTCAACATGACCGATGAGGAAGCAGCCCTGATGGATGTAGTACTAACTAAATTATTCACGGAGAGAGAAAGAGAGCTGATAATGAGCGACGTAATTGCGGAGATGGAGAAGACGCAGGGATTATCGAGGTTGAGAAATGCAATGCGAATATTCGAGGAAGGCTCATTATCTTTTCTCAACAGGAGGAGCAATATAAACATTGGCGAGGAGAAATACGTGAATTTCGATTTGAAAGGAACTCCCGACCGATTTCTCCCGTTCTTCATGTTCTTGATTTCAGCCTTCGTATATTCGCAAATTCGAAGCGATAAAAATAGAGGGAAAAATAAGCTGTTCTACATCGACGAAGTGCATCACATCTGGAAATACGATAAGTGTGCAGAGCTTCTCGAGTGGATGGCGAGGCACACGAGGCATTATAAAACCAGCATGGTTCTTCTGACTCAGAGCGCCAACGACGCGTTTGTGAACGAGCATACGAGAGCCATTATGGAAAATGCGAAGATTCACCTTCTTCTTTATCACGATAACCTTTCGGATGAGACGAGGCAGTTCTACAAGCTCCTTTCTTACGAGGAAGATTATATCCTTCAGGCGCACAGTGGAAAGGGCTACGGATTCTCCACAGGATTGTTAAGGGTGGACACGGTTAAAATTCCGCTCAAGATATACGCGAGCGAGGAGGAAGATAGGTATTTGCAGACGTAAAGCAGTTGCTCATGAACCACGTTCTACGGAGATGATTTAAATATTATGTTTTATTTTTTTGTAGGGTTGCAACTTACCTGGTGAAGGGATGCTTTGTTGCATAACTAAAAGAGATGAACAGTAAAGTGTTGTGGAGTAAGTAAGAATAAGCTACAAATTTAATTTTTATCAGTAATAGCGAAGCTTGAGAGAGATAACGTCCAGCGGGTATCTGAAGTCCTGAGCGACAGCGAAGGATTTGGGCGAAGCCGATAGGCGGAGCCAGATACCCGCTTGTTCCACGAAGTTTTGCCGAGCCCGTGCATTGAGATAGAGATTTAGTTGCATTATTTAATGGTTTGCTGGTTCTGGTTTTAGAGACCATGAGAATAAGTATGATACAGTAAAGTTTATATATATTCTTTTTTTTTTACCTTTATTGCCCATTAGGGTAGGAGGCAAGGAATAATGAAAAATAGGATGAAAAGGGTATTGAGTATTGGAGTGCTGCTCGCAGTTATGCTATTAGTAGGCACAGCGTTTAGTGGGAGTGTGTATGCAAAAGAAAAGATAATTAAAGGGGCAAATTCACGAAGCAGTAGTTATACAATCGGTGTTTATACCTATAATAAATATTATGATAGCCCTGGTAGGGGACATATAAAACCATCTCAAGAGGATAGTAATTGGCAATCATATTTTTATGCAACTGGGGATTACTATGGTACCATAGACATTGGTGTATATAGATTTTCAGCAGTTTGGGGAGCTGACGGAAGTACAGATTTGTATACATGGGGATATAGAATCTATTACTCCAAAACAAACAATCTTAATTATGGCACTACACCTTATGTAAATGAACCTGCGTTACTAACAGGAGACATTGATAACATCTATGTGGGAGGGATTCAATACAAGCAGCAGGGGTTGGTAATTAGAAATTTAGAGTATAATACAAAATATTATTTTTGGGTATTTCCAATAGTGTTCTTTAAATGGTTTGGTGGAATAAAAGATCCAAATCCATTATATGATATATCTGGTCATCATACCACATGGCTACAGCAAATAGATGCAATGAAACATCCATATACTTTTAACCATCGTTCATACTATTTTAGCAATCCTGACTTTAACTTTTACTATTCCTATAAGTATAAAGGAACATATTATGGTGGCTCTGTACATTTGTTTTCTGATGCGACGGGCTCTGATATTCAGCCAATTTTACATGGATATGTTACCACAAAGGGCACACCACCATCTCCACCGCCAGGGTGTGTACTTAAAAATACGAAGATACTCACACCGTTTGGATATAAAAAGGTACAAAATATTAAGCCGGGAACTATAATCGATACTTATGACTTGACCACAGAACATATATCGTTTGGAATTGTTCTCTTAAATACAAAGTCATCAGTAGATACCATAGAAAGCATTAACAATATACTATGGGTAACAACTTATGATCAGCCAATATATATAAGGAATAAGACATATGAAGGCTGGCTTCATAATCCTGTAGATTTAAGAGTAGGATGGCAAATGTATGATCCCGTTCATAACAAATGGATCAATATAACACAGATAAAAATATATTCTGGACACTTTGAAGTCTATGACATGCAAATTGAACCTTACGAAAACTTTATAGCAAATGGAACATTGCTAAAAGATAAACCTATTCCGAGGTGAAAAAATGATAAAAAGGAATACAATTGGATATTTCTCTGCAATTTTTTTAATTTTTATTTTACTCTCTCCGCTTGGGATGAGTGCAGGGCAGCATTATAATTATGAATTTCATCCTGTTAAAAAGCTGCCCATCTCTGTAGGAGGTATAGCTTTCAATCCCCATTCAAAATTAGTATACGCATATTCTTCAAGGAACCTATATGTCATTGATGCTTTGACAGAAGAAATAAAGAAAAAAGTAGTTGTTTTAGATTCATCTTACAATTCGACCATCTACTCTTTAAGTGGGATAGGATTTGATCCAAATACAAACAAGATATATCTTTCTGCGGCTATAAATGAAGTGTGGGTTATGAATGCGAGCAATTATAAAATTACAAAAAAGATAAAAATAAGTTCTATGGAAAATCCTAATTATGGCGCAGGAAATATTTATATTAACGAAAACACAAATATGGTTTATGTAGCTACAAATAATGGCTATACCGTTATAAATGGGAATAATGACACCATGGTAAAAATAATTCCCTACGGCGCGTTAGATTTTTATCATAATGCACTCTGGGTTTGGAAAGGGGAGAATATCACAGTTGAGAATCTGAATAGCGGTGAAGTCATAAAAATAATAAAAACAAACATTTCAGAAATTAATGCAACATCGTGGGAAAATCCACAGATGTATTTTTCTGCAAATAGATTATTCATATCAAGTAATATGAAGGGTATTATGGAATATGACATTAAAAATTACAAGCTTCTACAATATTGGAATTTAAACCAACTTGGCTTAAGAGAAGGAGATAGTTTATCCATCGGGGCATACGACTCAAATAATCATATTCTCTATGCAACACATACATATCCGATCAATTTAACATCATTCGCTACTGGAATTATGGCCGTAAATGCAGATAATGGAAACATTCTTGCAAAAATGAATAATATCACTTGGAGCGATTTGTATGGGCACGGTGGGTCAGCATGGATAGTAGGTGTTAATCCTGCAACTCACAATCTTTATGTGTGTATAAAAGAGGCACAAAGTACAAGTGCAGAATTAATGATATACTCCTTTCAAATTAGTTCAACACTAGATTATCTAACAATCAGTGTAATCATAATTGTCTCAGTGGGTGCATCTATAGTAGGAA
>WAOD01000063.1 GCA_015521465.1 DHVE2 group archaeon | reverse complement strand
CTCCTGTTACGCTTCTTTCGCCGTATCCCACAACTTTAACATCAACGAATTTGCCGGTATTATCTGGATACGGTAGAACAATTACGAGTGGATACGATCCTATTTGCCTTCCGTAGGTGTAATTTCCCTTTTTAACTTCCAGATATACGTCTTTTAAGATGGTCATCTCTGGAACTATCCTTCTGAGCATCGGTGTGTCTATTTTTTCCCTAACTTCTTTTCTGAACTTCCAGCACTCGTGTTTGTACTTGAACTTAAACTTTCCCCGAATCTCCGCTATCTTCCTTACGTTTATTCTTCTTAATAGATATCCTCTGCTAAGTACTTCTTCTAAAAATTTAAAGCTAATCGCGTAACTTTCCTTTCTCTCGCATCTCAAACCGCATATGAAATTCAATCCCGGTAAAAGTCGTGGCATGCCGTTTTCCCCGCGCTCTGCACCCAGTTCGTTTACTATGCGAATTGCATCCATTACCTGAGATGGCGAGGTGTTAAGGTTGTTGCATTTTCTAACGTTCGGGTCTGCGGATTCCATTCCAAAAGACAATACGTTTCCTGGAGTGGTGTACTTTACCAAAATTTCCGTAATCTTCTCACTTTCATTGGGATATGTGGCTATCACTGCGGGGTTTGCATTGTCCACGTGCAGCACCTTGGGATTTAATTCATATAATCTTGAAAAGAGAGAGCGTATTGCCCCGACATTTGGTTGCACAATATCTTTCTCTCCAACTCCAAAACCCTTGTACGAGTATATGCAACTTTGCCCGCCAATCCTGAAATTTAAAACTCCCAGTTTTCTTAGTGTTGCCACTTCTTTTACTATATCCTCAACATCCCTGAACACTGGCTTTCCGTAAAGGGGTTCTATGCAAAAAGAACAACCACCGGTTATGTATCTGGGACACCCCCTGAAAGTTTCTATTTCCACCATTATGCTCTCTGGGAAATCGGGATGCTGCACCACAATATCCGCGCCCTTTAAAAGCCAGCGATTCCACTCATTTAGGCTATGAAACCGATGTCCATTAAAATTATCAGTCAGTACATCATATAGAAGGGCATCCACATCTTTTTTTGCAATATAATCAAAGCCATCTTTTATTATCCCAAATCTTGCCAATCCACCTCCCAGAATTTTCAATCCTTTGAAGCTCCGAGCAATGTCTATCACTTCTCTTATTGATGCAGGGTATGTTCGGAGGTACTTTCCGGGGACAATGGCACCTCCAATAAATATCAGTACTTCTCCGGGAACACTTTCACCATTTCTCCACTGGTCAATGCTCATGTACCTGCAATCAACGCCCAGTTCCCTGCAAACACCTGCAACCTGTCTTATGTACGGTGACACATATGGAGGCACGCCCAGCATTGACGGTTCGTCCACGTACCCGTCCAGAATTGTTGCTAACATTTTACCAGTAGCTCGTTTGCCTTTCTAATTATTCTGAACTCGCCTATGCTCTCAGCTACCTTCTTTGCCTCTTCCAAATGAAATCTTGCAGCTTCTTTCATGTTGCTTTCAAGGAGAACGCGACCAATTGCAAGCTCGCACTCGCTCAGAAATACCTTGTGGTTAATGCTCACAAAAATTGAACGCGCATCGTTATAAGTTCTCATGGCTTTCCTGTAATCTCCACTTTTCTCATATACGTAGCCAAGGTCTAACAAAGACTCACCAATTGTGCTTTTATTTTTAACTTCTTTGGATAGCTCCACAGCTTCGTTTGCAAGTTTCATGGCTTCATCGTATTTCCCCTTGTCTGCAAGAATTACAGCGAGGTATCCGATCGTGGACGATTCTATTTCCTTATCTTCGTGATTTTTGTAGAGTTCCACAGCTTCCCTCAAATATCGCTCTGCATCATCCATTTCTCCAGATTCTCTTGCCATGTCACCCATGTTTAGCAGGTTTATTGACATACCCCTGTAATCGTTTCCTCTTTTCGAATGCTCATAAGCATGCTTGTAGTGCTCTATGGCGTTTCGGTACTCTCCTCTAACTCTGAATACCTCTCCCATGTTGTTATACGCTATTGCTATTAACTCGTCATCTCCTATCTTTTTTGAGATTTCCAGGCACCGCTCCCAGCTTTTCTTTGCATATCCTATCCTGCCCCTGTCAAAAGAGTATATGCCAACTAAGTTGTAAAAATTGAACATTGTCTCCGGCTTTGATTTCTCAGCGTGCTTGAACCCTAACTTTATCAAATGTTCACATACATCTATGTTGCCAAGGCTCATGTTTATTTCTATTGCAGAGGTGTATATCTTGGTTAATGTATCGTCATCTCCTGAAGATTCTGCAAATTTCATGGCATCGTTAACGTGTTCCCTCGCAAGTATTGATTCACCAATCCTTATATATACTCTTGATAAACCGTAATGGATGAGTGCTTTATCTATGTCCCTGCTTGCTTCACT